>CAIUKU010000492.1 GCA_903899825.1 uncultured Bacteroidales bacterium
AAAAATAAAAAAGAATTATTAAAATGGGAAATAGAAGGAAAACCAATGCCTCCTCCTCATATTGTGAAACAGTTGATGATAATTGATTTTCAGAAAAAATATAAAATAGAAACTTTAATAGAAACAGGAACCTATATGGGGGCAATGGTTAATGCTCAAAAAAATATTTTTAAAGAAATATACTCAATAGAATTGAGTAAAACTCTTTGGGCAAGAGCAAAAAGAAAATTCAAAAACTTTCCCCACATTTTCATACTACATGGCGATAGTTCTATCATTTTGAAGGATATTGTATCAACATTAAACAAAAAAGCTATTTTTTGGCTTGATGGCCATTTTTCTGGAGGTATTACAGCTTTAGGAGAAAAAGAATGTCCCATTTTAGATGAATTGAAAGCTGTTTTACCCACATCATTTAATCATGTTGTTTTAATTGATGATGCAAGGTGTTTTAATGGCACACACGATTATCCTACTTTTGTTGAACTTACTGATTTTGTATTGTTTTATAAACCAAATAGTTTAATTTCAATAAAAAACGACGTTATCATTGTTGAGATTCAATAAGGAAATAAAGCTATGAAGGAAGAAATTTCCATTGTACTTATGGGTGGCTTAGCAAATAGAATGCTAAGTATTGCTTCGTCTTCACATTTTGCAGTTGAAAATGAGAAAAAAATTAAATTAATTTGGTTTTGCGATAAAACGCTCAATTGCAAGTTTCAAGATATTTTTACTTTTCCAGAATATAAAAATGTCGAAATTATTGACGCAAAATGGAAAGACTACCTATTATACGAACGACCAAGACAAAGAAATTTGTATATTACAAAAATAATCCAATCTTTTTTTTTTGATAAAAGAATTTACCTTAAAGATTTTGCTTCTTTTGAACCCAAAAATCAATTTTTACAAAGTTTAAATGCAAATAATAATATATACACTGTTGCTTACTGTGCAATTGATAAAAACATTGAATGGTTAAAAAAAATCAAATTACTTCCTTTTTTAAAACAAAGTGTTGAAGAAAAAATTGATTTATTTGCCAAAAATACTATTGGTATTCATATTAGAAGAACAGATTTGCCTAATTCAACTGAAAATAGTCCCCTGGAGCTCTTTATTTCTGCAATTCAAAAAGAAATTGAAGAAGATAGTTCTGTAAAATTTTATGTAGCTTCAGATTCATTAGATGAAAAAATTACATTAAAAAATCTATTTGGAGATAGAATAATTTCATCATATAAAGAAACCAGAAGAGATTCTAAGAATGGAATTTACGAAGCAGTCATTGAACTTTATGTTTTATCCCGTACAAGAAAAATTTTAGGTACAGCCACTAGCACTTTTTCAGCAGTTGCAGCATATTTGGGAGGTATTGATTGTACCGTTATTACAAAAAATGCACAATATGAATCAATTATTTGATACACCAATACTCTTTTTAATCTTTAACCGGCCAGATACTACTCAAATGGTATTTGATGCAATAAAAAAGCAAAAACCAAAGTATTTGTATGTGGCTGCTGATGGTCCGCGTTCTGACAAGAAAGGGGAAGTTGAACGATGTCAGGAGACCAGAAATATTATTAAGCAGGTTGATTGGGATTGTGATGTAAAAACACTATTTCGTAAACAAAATATGGGTTGTGGCAAAGCAGTAAGCTCTGCTATTTCCTGGTTTTTTGAAAATGTTGAACAGGGGATTATTTTGGAAGACGATTGTTTGCCTAATACCGATTTTTTTCCTTATTGTGAAGAATTACTTCTTAAATATAATGATAATGAGGAAGTAATGTTGATCAGTGGTAATAATTTTCAGGATGGCATAAAAAGGGGTGAAGCATCCTATTACTTTTCAGCATATCCACATATTTGGGGATGGGCAAGCTGGCGTAGCACATGGAAAAATTATGATTTTTTATTAAATAATTATTCAAGCAAAGAATTTAAATCTATTTTAAAGCAATATTTCCCATTATGGACAGAAAGGCAGGTTTGGCTCGATAAATTTATTCTAATGAAAAAGCAGTCTATTGATACCTGGGATCATCAGCTGACTTTTAGTATATGGAAAAAGAAAGGTTTAGCTATACTACCTAATGTAAATTTAATCTCAAACATAGGATTTGGTGAGAATGCAGCTCATACTTTTGATGTTAATCATAAGTATGCCAATATGCAGCATCACAATATCCTTCCATTGAAACATGCTGAAGAAGTTATAAGAAATGATAATGCCGATGCTTATTATTATAAAACATACAATTACAAATCACCTTTTAGATTGTTATATAGAGCAATCAAAAGGTTAATACAATAATATTAAATAATAAATTT
>CAIUKU010000493.1 GCA_903899825.1 uncultured Bacteroidales bacterium
AAAAAAGCATTGAATGAAAAAAGTGAAAAATATTCGATTAAAGTAAATAAAATTCATTTCTCAGTTTTAAAATCAAAACTTGAACTCGGTGGTATAAGCATTTCATTAAAGCATTTAATTAAAGGGGAAAATGATACCATAGGTGAAATAAAACTGGTAAAAATCAAAGGTATTCATATGCTGAAACTCATACAAAAAAAAGATATCGACATCAGTAATATAGATATTTTCAATATAATTTTCAAATATAAAATCCCGGATAAATCAGAATCTCAGAATGCTATCTTTTCAGCTTTCAACATTAAAATTGACAATATTAAGATTGAGAATATAGATATCGAAGTAAGCAATCCATTAAATTCATCATTTTTTTTGGTTAAAAAAGGCTTTCTTAAAGTTTACAATCTAAACATCAAAAAACAAGAAAGGCTTACCCCTTTGTTTGTCAGACAATTTGATTTAAATATTAATTCCATAGTTTCAGTAACTTCCGACAGCATGTATACCATTGCAGCCAATAATATCATTTATACAACATCTTTAAATAAACTGACATTAGATAGTTTTTCTATCCATTCAACTTATAAAAATTATGATTTCACATCGCGTTTTAAATATGCAACAGATTGTTTTAATGCCAGTTTCAAAAAAATTATCGTTCATGATTTTTATGCTTTATCTTATTTTAAAAATAAAAGCATTGCAAGTTCTTTTTTAGAGATTGGAGAGATGGATTTAATCGCTTTTCGTGATAACCGAAGAAAAGTACGGCATGAAAGAATGGCTGAATTTCAGGATAAGCTTTATAATTACCCTGATTTAATTAAAATTGACTCATTAGGAGTGACCAATGGTAATATCACATATATTGAACATGATGAAGAAGCAAACAAAGCCGGAAATATTCGGTTTAATGAGATTAACGCAAAGATCTACAATATATCAAATGACAGCATTTACTTAAAAGAAAAGGCTTTTTTTGTACTTAATGGGAAAGCTTTATTAATGGGGAAGGGTAAATTAAGTCTGCTGTTAAAAGCCAGATTGTTCGACCGTCATAATACATTTTCATTGAAAGGAAGTTTATCAGCCATGAAGGCTAGCGATTTGAATCCAATGTTAGAGAAAAATGCATTTCTTTATATCACAAGCTGTAAAATTGATGCAATGAAATTCAACTTTACAGCAAATAATTACATTGCTCAGGGAAAACTAATTTTCCTTTATCATGGAATGGACATCTCCTTAAAAAATAAGAAAACAGACGATACTACTGCCATTAAAGAGGTATTAACTTCCTTTATTGCCAATATTAAAGTTTACAATTCCAATCCATTACCGGATAAAAAAATCAGAATAGGCATCATTAATTACAAAAGAGATCCTGAGCGATTCCTTTTTAATTATTGCTTTAATTCAATACTTACAGGTATCCAATCAAGTATAACAAAAGACATTTTTAAGAAAGAAGTATCTGAATAAAAAAACTGATAGATAGCACTAATGTATTAATATACTCAAAACTATTCAGATGCTCAAAATATTTATATTTCCGACAAATATTAATAGGGAAAAATAAGTTTCAAATTCTGCATTTGAAAAGGGAAAGGGGAAAATAATAATTATATGTTTTCTTTTTTGAAGCCGGAAAGATCCAAAACAGATAAGAGGCATTTTTTTTCATCACCTGTAACAACACCTTCCATATAAACAAAACACAAAGGATTTTTATCATAACCCAACATCACTTTACAAGATTCTTTGATGTTATTTTTATAAACATTAGAGAAAAAATTATTAAAATCAGTTTTAGATTCTTCAGAAACGAATAATTTAAAATTACTGTTTATAAGACTAAATCGCCTGTCACCCAATATATCAGCAGCTGTAAAGTTTAAATCGCAGATATTACCGTCTATATCCAATGTTAAATAACCCATTGGGGCTAAATCATATAACATAGTATACTTTTTCAGTGCTTTTTCAATAGTATCATAGGCCTGACGGATCTCTTCATTTTGCATTTCCAGTTCTATCTGGTGTACCTGTAATTCATGTACAAGCTTTTTAATATCATTTTCCATCTCAGAAACACCTGATTTTTTTTGCTTATCTTTCAGTTGATCTTCAGCTTTCATGCGCAGGATTTGAGCATCTGTAAAATTTAGTTTTTCGTTACTCATGATAATTTTTTTTTATTAAAACCAATGCTGTTGGCTTTTTCAGATAATTGAGCAGAACATTTAGCTCCCACTCAACAGGCAAAATAATATCTTCATTTGCCATTAGTTGAATTTTAATTTTACAACAGTTCTCTTTTTCCAACAATAAACTCATTTCTTTTTCAGTCTTTTTTTGCATTTTTTCAGGAACAAAAAACTGAATAAAATCCTGATTGACAACTTCTTTCCTTTTTCTTCCAAAAAAACTTTCTGCTTCAGGATTAAATTCCAATATTTTAAAATCAAGAGATAATTTAAGGATTACATCTGAAGATAAATTTAAGAATAATTGATTGATCTGTTCAGTTTCTCTCAGACCGATTTCCATTTGTCTGAGATCGGAATTGTTGACAAAAGTAATCACCAGGCCATCAATTCTGTCGTCGAAAGTGCGATAAGGCATAATTCTGACAGAAAACCACCGATCGTCTTTTGTTGGAATTTGCTTTTGAATAAATACAAGTGTTCTTAATACTTCATTTGCATCGTCAACCAAATCAGGATAAACGAGATCAGAAACCTGATCGGTAAAGGGTCGTCCGATGTCCGTTTTTATTAATTTAAAAATTTTGGTTGCCTGATTGGTAAACCGGCGAATATTCATATCCTTGTCGAGAAATAAAGTAGCAATCTCTGTACTGTTGAGCAGATTTTTCATATCATTATTTACCCTTGAAAATTCATCTACTTTTGACTGTAATTCTGCATTCACTGTTTGAAGTTCTTCATTGAGACTCTGCATTTCTTCTTTTGAAGTTGTAAGTTCCTCATTGGTAGATTGCAGTTCTTCATTGGTAGATTGTAATTCTTCATTGGTAGATTTCAGTTCCTCCTGAGAAGTCTGCATTTCTTCTAAGGTATTTTGTGTCTCTTCATGAGCATTTTGTAACTCCTGTTGTAAATCCGAATGTATAATACTGCTAATATTGGTCTTCCTTTTTTTATTTTG
>CAIUKU010000494.1 GCA_903899825.1 uncultured Bacteroidales bacterium
CGCTCGATTCCGCCTTTCCGGGAATGGTTTCCGATCCAAGGGGTATCCGGGTAATTACGGTTACCAGCGGCAAGGGGGGTGTGGGGAAAAGCAATATTGTTTCCAACCTGGCAATAGCATTGTCAACCCAGGGAAAAAAAGTGTTGATACTTGACGCGGACCTTGGCTTGGGAAACCTGGATGTGCTTTTGGGGCTTTCCCCTGCCTATAATATGAATAATGTACTGAATGGCGAAAAAAGCATTTCGGAAATAATTGTGGATGGACCGGCCGGCATCAAGATTATCCCGGCCGGTTCCGGTGTCCAGGAGTTCACCAGTCTGGGGCAGCATGAAAAGCTTCGGCTGCTGGACGAACTGGATATGCTGGAGGAACAATTCGACAATATTGTAATGTTTATATGTGTAATTAATTCTTCCTAAGATAATTGCAGGATTAATCTTATATTTAGTTGCAAACTTAATTATATTAATATCGTCAAATGCATGAACAGCAGTAATTTCATTCCAAATTTCATCAGGGATTAGTTTTTCCTGAGCAAAATTATCAGCTTCATCTTCAAGTTGCTTTACCAAAGCGTTTTTATCATGCAAATCAAAAAATTGTTTTTCTTTATCATTTTTAATATGCAATATAATATGCCCAATTTCGTGCATGATGGTAAAAGCAAAATTATCAATTCTTGTATGTCTTAATGTTAATGCAATAGTTGGATTGTTGCCTGACCAGAATGTATAACCATCAATGGGCGTTTGTTCTAATTTTGGAACTAAGACGAATTTAATACCGTATTGTTTTAGTTTTTCACGAACCTGATCAACCGAGGAAGAATTTTGATAAAAAACAGTTTGCAGTTCATTGCATAAAGCAGTTAAACTATCCAGGTTAAATTCATTTACTGTTTGCGTTTTGGCTTCATATTTTGCAACAACATTCCAAGCCAATACATTTTTCTCGTTGATTTTAAGTTTTTCGGATTTTCTGTATAAAGAATATTTATGAGTTGCAGATAATGTAAGCAATTCTTCAACATTATTTATTACATAAACTTCTTTTAATTTAGCAATATCAATTGGCAAATCATTTATAAGATAGCCGATTTTTTTAAAGTAATTAACAGGTACATAATCTTTAATGATTTTCCAGATATTAATATTAGTGACTCTTTGAATGTTCTTTTGCTTTATCCTTGCAGTATCCAATTCGTATTGCGTTTGAAAACGCATCCAATAATCTGCAGGAATTTCCAGAGCGGTTTCTAGTATCACCGCTAAATCAGCTGTAACAGGACGTTTGCCTTTAATAATCTCATTTAACATTGTTTTTTGCATGTCAATTTCGACGGCAAAATCTGACTGAGAAATATTGCGGGCTTGTAATTCGTCTTTTAATAAAATGCCAGGATGAGTGGCCTGAAATGGGATATGATTTTTTTTTGTTTCCATTGCTTTGTTATTTGTAATGGTTGCTTAATTCTGTAATTGCACAGATTGTAATGTAATGGGGATCTTCTCCCTCAACTCTGGAATAAAATTCTATGCGATATTGATCATTAACTTTTATTGATTCAAGTGCTTTTTTGTTGCCAGATAATTTTTCGTAATTTAAACTTTTAAGCGGAAATAAATCTTCAATACAATTTGCATTTTTTAATTTATTTATTGCGTTTACATATTGCTTTATGACTCCTTTTTGAAATCTGTGTTTTTTGCTTTTTGTTTTGCCTTCTTCGTAAAGCTCCTGCAAGTATTCTTTATCAAACTCAATTATCATAAAAAGATTTCATTTGCAAATGTACAACATTAAATTATAAATTCACTAAAATAGTGAATTATTTTTTATTTTTAACAAAACAAGGACTGCAATAATCCTTTTTTCCATGCCTGTGTTTTTTCTATTTGTGTGGTGCAATGGTTTATTTTATCATCAATAGCAGATAGGAAATTAGCAATTTTGGTTTGTTCGGCTAGACATGGAAGCTGAATAATTAATTTCATCAATTGAACCTTAGACATATTAAATCTTGTACTACCTTGAGCTAATTTTACTATATTATTTCTAAAAAATTCATTTCTAAATAAATATCTAGAAAAGTGTGGACTTAAAATATCTAATGAATTAGCTCTGTAACCAAAACAAAAACTATTTAAATATAACTCCTCAATATTATCCAACAAAACAGATGCAGTACCAATTTCATCAGGAGTCTCAGAAGACACAGTGAAAAATACATCACCATATACAACCTTATTCTGATTTTCTTTTTCACCTATTTCTACAAATCCAAATCTTGAAATATCAATTTTCGAATCATCAAAAATTTGTTTATATTGAATGTATGGTTTTCCATTACCAAAATTCTCTTTTGTCTTGCCAGATAATCCGCTATATGTTACACCTATATCCCCCAAAGTTTTTCCTACCCTTTCAGGAAATTTTTTGCCATATTCATCCTTAAATCTGATTTCCTGAGAAAACAATTTTTGCATTATACCTATTTTGTATTGCTCCAAAAGGTATTTCTTTTGTTTGAGTTGGGTGATTTTTTGATCAATGGCATTAAAAAATGAGGCGATGCGGGTTTGTTCGGCTACATTTGGAATAAGAAATTTCAGGTTTTCAAATTCCTTTTGTCCTAGTGTTTTATTGCGACCTGCACCACCAGGTGAAGCAAGTTCTAATAACGATTTGCCTTTACGTGTAAGAAAAAAGTGCAATAAATAATCAAGATTTGATTGTGTAGCTATTGGCGAATACATTGGAAAACGATGTGACGCAATCATACCAATTTCTTTTTCAGTAGTTTTGGCTACAGCCTGTTCCCATGCAAAAACTATATTGACAATAAATGTATCTTCTTTAATCCAGAAAACACGCTTATTACCTATCGCTTCCCCTGTAACTGAATCTTTATAAAATATTCCTTTACCATGAGAGCGAATGCCAATTTGTTTATAAAGCACTTCACTTTTAACATCTACTGGATTAGAAATTCGTTCGGTTAAAACACCTACTTTTTTCAACTGCCATTCATTGGCAAACTCAGGAAAACGCAGTGTTGGTATATTCGTTTGCTTTTCCATAATTTAAAAGGGAGTTGAAATATTTAGTTGCTTACAAAAAGCTCCAATAATCTTATCAGTTTCCAATATTTGGTTGTCTATCGCCTTTATTTCTTTGGCAATCGAATTTAAATCAATGCTTTCAGTGGCTTCAAATGTGTCAATATATCTTGGTATATTGAGGTTGTAATCATTATCGGCAATCTCTTTTAAAGTTGCTCGTTTGCTATATTTATCTTCTTCGATTCGTTTGCGATAAGTAGAAATAATCTTATCAATGTCCTCTGTCCTTAATAAGTATTGATTTGTTGTTTTTTCATAATAATGACTGGCATCAATAAACAAAATATTGTCGGGGTTTTCTCGACATTTTTTAAATACCAGAATACAGGTTGGAATGCTGGTACCATAAAAAACATTGGCAGGTAATCCAATTACTGCATCCAGATAATTGCGGTCTTCGATAAGGTATTTACGGATGTGCTGTTCTGCTCCTCCACGGAATAATGCGCCGTGGGGCAATACGACTGCCATTGTGCCATTGTCTGCCAAATGATAAATCATGTGCTGGACGAAAGCAAAATCGGCTTTGCTGGATGGTGCCAATTTGCCATATTGACTGAAACGGTCGTCGCTCATAAATAAGGGACTTGCTGACCATTGGGCAGAGAATGGCGGATTGGCGACCACTGCTTCAAAGGTTTTGCCAATGTGTTGAGGGCGTTCGAGGGTATCTTCCTGACGGATGTCGAACTTACGATAATGTACATCGTGCAATATCATGTTCATGCGGCAAAGGTTATAGGTAGTCCGGTTGAGTTCCTGGCCGTAAAAATTACTTACTTCTTCCACTTCTTTGGCAATGCGTAATAAGAGCGAACCGGAGCCGGCAGTGGGATCGTAGGCTGATTTTAATTTGGTTTTGCCTGTGGTTACTATTTTAGCCAATATTTTACTTACCTGTTGCGGTGTGTAAAATTCTCCTGCTTTTTTTCCGGCTCCACTGGCAAACTGGCCTATAAGGTATTCATACGCATCACCTAATACATCTGCTTCGATGTTTTCGAGCTGGAAATCGATTTTATCGAGATGGGCCAATACTTTTGCAATGAGTTCGTTGCGGTCGGATACATTTCTTCCTAATTTGGTACTTGTAAGGTCGAGGTCTTCGAAAAGATTGTCGAAATCATCTTCACTTTCGGTACCCATTGTACTTTGCTCAATGTTGGTGAGGATTTTCTGAAGGTCTTCGAGAATGAAGTTTCGACTCCGCTCAACTTCCGTTCCTTTTTCTGAACCTGATGTGGAGACTGTATTTATTGAATTGCCACGTTTGGCCACTTCGCTGAATAATTCAGATGGTTTGAGAAAATAGCCTAATTTTGATAGTGCTTCTTCCTTTATGGCTTCGATATATTCTTTGCCTTTGGCAGTTTCTTCTTTAATGTCTTTGTATTTGATACCGTCACCCAATAAAATAGAATCGGCGTAACGGTTGATTTTTTCGGAAAGGTATTTGTAGAATATAAAGCCCAGGATATAATCACGAAATTCATCGGCGTTCATTTTGCCTCTCAGGGTGTTGGCAATGTTCCACAATTGTTGTTCTAGTTGTTTTTTCTGGTCTTCTGACATTTAATAAAATAATTAGAGTCCCTTATGTATAGGGGATATTTGATGATACAAATTTATAAATTAAA
>CAIUKU010000495.1 GCA_903899825.1 uncultured Bacteroidales bacterium
CTACCTTAAACATTTAAGTTCAACTTTAAAAAATTATGAACTTACTGTTTTAAATCAAATTGACGGTATAGCTGCAATCACTAAAAATGATGCTGTTATTTTTAAACAATCCGGATGCTATAAAACATTGACTGACATTTCATTTGGTGTAGATATTGAAAGTTATACTCTCAGTGATATCATTCCGTCTCCTGATTTATTTCATATCGGTGCTATGAATTGGTTACCTAATCTGCAAGGAATTAAGTGGTTTTTGGATAATGTCTGGCATTTAATTCATAAAGAAAATGCTGAAGTAAAATTAGTCCTGGCCGGCAGAACAATGCCACAATGGCTATTGCAGTCTGACTATCCGAATGTTCAAATACTGGGTGAAGTAGAAAATGCAATATCTTTTATTCAGGCTCATGGTATTATGATAGTACCTATATTTTCAGGTAGCGGTATCAGAATAAAAATTATTGAAGCAATGGCATTGGGTAAAGTTGTAATTACAACGAATATTGGTGCAGAAGGAATTCATTATACAAATAACATAAATATAATCATTGCCAATAACATCGAAGAATTTAAAACAGCTGTTATTGAGCTTATTCAAAATCCTGAAAAACAAAAAAGGATTGCACAAAATGCACGAAAACTGATTGAAAAAGAACATGATAATAATATTCTTATTGATAAATTGCTGGTTTTTTATCAGCAATTAATGAAGGAGGATACATTATGAAAGTTTTTGTTGTATTATCCAGGGTTCCTTATCCTTTGGATAAAGGGGATAAATTAAGGGCTTTTAATTTTATCCGTTACCTCTCAGCATACCATGATATTTATCTTTGTTGTTTGAATGAAAACCCACTACATCCTGATGCATTAGCCAAATTAAAACCTTATTGTAAAGAGATATTTATTATCAAGTTATCAAAAATAACGATAGCTTTTAATTTATTCAAGTCAATTTTTTCTGCTAAACCATTTCAAATCGGATATTTTTATAGTTCTAAAGCGAATAGAAAAATAAAGGCTATTATAAAAACTTTACAGCCAGACCATATTTTTTGCCAGTTGTGCCGTATGGCAGAATATGTAAAAGATCTTAATATACCTAAGACGATTGATTATCAGGATGTTTTTTCTTATGGCGTAAAACGAAGAATGCAAAGAGATTCATTTTACCTTCAGCCATTATTAAATACTGAATATAAACGCTTGCAAAAATATGAACATGATATCTTTGATTGTTTTGATCATAAAATTATTATTTCAGAAACAGATAGAAATCTAATCTCTCATCCAAAGAAAAAAGAAATTCATATTTTACCTAATGGAGTGGATACTTCCTATTATCAGCGACTTAAAATAGAAAAGGAATATGATATCCTGTTTACAGGCAATATGGCATATCCTCCTAATATTGATGCTTGTCAGTTTCTTATAAAAGAAATTTTACCATTAGTCATAAAGAAATATCCTGATTGCAAAGTTATGCTGGCTGGTGCAAGTCCACATTTCTTAGTTAAAAAACTGCAGTCCGATCATGTTGAAGTTACGGGCTGGGTTGATGATATGAGACTTTGTTATTCAAAATCAAAAATATTTATTGCACCCATGCGGATAGGAACCGGATTACAAAACAAATTGCTGGAAGCCATTGCCATGAAATTACCTTGTATAACTACATCTTTGGCAAATGATGCTTTGAAAGCCAAAGAAGAAACTGAAATTCTGATCGGGAATAATGCAGAACAACTTGCTGACCATATTTGTTATTTATTGGAAAATGAAAGAACCGGAAATGATATGGCTTTTAATGCTTACAATTTTGTAAATACAAACTATAGCTGGCAGCATAACATTGAGCAACTCAATAAAATAATAACCAATACATTGTAACACATGAGTCATCAGGCTGAAATACGGATCAATGAGTTGGTTGAGTTGTTAAATACATATAATTATAATTATTATGTATTAGACAAACCAACTGTATCAGATTTTGAATTTGATATTTTACTTCAGGAGTTAAATACACTTGAAAAAGCAAATCCGGCCTTCTTACGAACAGATTCACCAACACAAAGAGTTGGCGGAGAAATCATTAAATCATTTAAACAGGTAAAACACAGGTATCCGATGCTTTCTTTGGGTAACACATATTCTGAAGATGAATTGAAAGAATTTGATAACCGTGTTCGAAAATTGATAGATGCAGATTTTGAATATGTCTGTGAATTAAAATATGATGGTGTTGCGATTGGTTTAACTTATGAAAATGGGATTCTTGTACAAGCTGTTACAAGAGGTGATGGGATTCAGGGCGATGATGTAACTGCTAATGTAAAAACAATCAGAAGTATACCATTGAAATTGAAAGGTGATTTTCCACAAAAATTTGAAATCAGAGGAGAAATCATATTGCCTCATGCAGGATTTGAGAAAATGAATAATGAGCGAATTGAAATAGGAGAGGAGCCTTTTGCAAATCCACGCAATGCTGCTTCCGGGAGTCTAAAAATGCAAGATTCAAAAGAAGTTGCACTTCGCCCACTGGATTGTTTTTTATATTTTTTGCAGGGTGATCATCTTCCTTTTCAATTTCATTATGAAAATCTCTGTAAAGCTAAAGAATGGGGTTTTAAAATTCCTAATTATATGGTGAAATGCAAAACCATGGCCGATGTTTTTGATTTTATCAAATACTGGGATAAAGCCAGAAATGAACTGAAATTTGATATTGATGGTATTGTAATCAAAGTAAATGATTTGAATCAATGGAGTGAATTAGGTTTTACATCTAAATCACCTCGCTGGGCCATTGCTTATAAATTCAAAGCCGAAAGAGAAGTATCTACTTTATTATCTATAGATTTTCAGGTAGGAAGGACCGGAACTGTTACGCCAGTGGCCAATCTGAAACCGGTTCAACTAGCTGGAACTGTTGTGAAAAGAGCAAGTTTGTACAATGTTGATTTTATTCAGAATATGGATATTCGCATTGGAGATTTGGTTTACGTGGAAAAAGGTGGTGAGATTATTCCAAAAATTGTAGGTGTTTTGAAAGAAAAACGTCCTGAAAATACGATAGCTTTTGAATTTATTTCAGTTTGTCCCGAATGTGGAAGTCCATTGATCAGAAAAGAAGGGGAAGCAGCCTATTTCTGTCAGAACGAAAATGATTGTCCTCCTCAGATTAAAGGAAAATTAGCTCATTTTATTCACCGCAAAGCAATGAATATTGATAGTCTGGGTGAAGGTAAAATTGAAATGTTGTACGACAATGGTTTGGTCAAAGAAGCTGCTGATTTATATGATTTAAAATACGAAAATCTGATTGGACTGGAAAAAATACTTTTTGTGAATGATGATAAAAAACAAAAGAAGCTCAGTTTCCAGGAAAAAACAGTTAGCAATATTTTAAAAGGTATAGAAGATTCTAAAAATGTTGGTTTTGAAAGAGTTTTGTTTGCATTAGGAATAAGATATGTCGGTGAAACTGTAGCTAAAAAACTATCAATGCATTACCAGAATATTGATAATATTATAAAAGCAAGCTTTGAAGATTTAAAAACAGTAGATGAAATTGGAGAAAAAATTGCAGAAAGTATTGTTAACTTTTTTAAAAATAATAAAAACCTTGATACTATAAACCGGCTTAAAACCAAAGGTTTACAGTTTAATGCAACTTCACAGCCTGTAGAATTGATATCCAGTGCATTGTCAGGTAAATCTTTTGTAGTAAGTGGCGTATTTGAACAGTTTTCAAGAGATGAATTAAAGCTTGCCATAGAGCAAAATGCCGGAAAGAATGTTACTTCAATTTCATCCAAAACAGATTACATATTGGCAGGTGATAATATGGGGCCTGAAAAACGCAAAAAAGCTGAATCCTTAAATATTCCTATTATTTCAGTATCTGATTTTCTTGAAATGATAAGATGATTGAAGACTATATTTAATTATTATATATTTATAATGCGCACA
>CAIUKU010000496.1 GCA_903899825.1 uncultured Bacteroidales bacterium
ATTTTGAAGAAGCATTAAAAACAGTACTTAATTCTGCACAAATTATGCAATCAGAAGAAGTTGAAATGCTTCATTCTATCGGAAGAATTTTGGCTGAGGATATCATTTCTGATGTTAATATGCCTCCTTTCGATAAATCAGCAGTGGACGGTTTTGCCTGTTGTAAAAATGATTTTGATGCAAGAATAGAATTAGAAATCATTGAAACAATTCCAGCTGGTAAATGTCCTGTAAAATCAATTTCTAAAGGTCAATGCGCTAAGATAATGACCGGAGCGATGCTTCCAAAAGGAGCTGATTGTATTGTAATGATTGAAGATATTGAAATACATGCTAATAAAATCAAATTTACTAAAGAAAATACAGCAATTAATATTTGTTATTTAGCTGAAGACGTAAAAAAGAGTGATACAGTGCTGAG
Source organism: uncultured Bacteroidales bacterium (assembly GCA_903899825.1). GTDB lineage: Bacteria > Bacteroidota > Bacteroidia > Bacteroidales > JACABE01 > JACABE01. The sequence continues at coordinate 422 of CAIUKU010000496.1, forward strand.
AAAAGGAATCCTTATTCAGCCGCAACATATAGCAGTAATGGCATCTGTTGGAGCATGGATGCCTAAAGTATTCATTAAACCAAAAATTGGTATTATATCTACTGGTGACGAATTGGTAGAACCTTACCAAAAACCTGCACTTTCACAAATAAGGAATTCAAATGCATGGCAATTAATGGCTCAAGTTCAAAAAGCTGGTGCATCAGCGCATTACGAGGGCATTGCAGCTGACACAAAGGCTTCTACTTTTGAAAAAATAACTACAGCATTAGAAAATAATGACATCGTTTTACTAACGGGTGGTGTTTCAATGGGAGATTTTGATTACGTTCCTGAAATAATGCAGGAAATGGGTATCAATATATTATTCAAAAGCATTGCAGTTCAACCGGGAAGGCCTACTTTATTTGGAATCAAAGACCATAAATATATTTTTGGATTACCAGGAAATCCTGTTTCTTCTTTCGTGCAATTTGAGATGTTGGTAAAACCGATGATTCAAATAATGATCGGCAATCTTACAAAGAAATCCGAGTTGATATTACCAATGGGATGTGATCTTCAACGTAAAAAAACTGAACGCAAATCTTTTTTGCCTGTCAGTATACATAATGGAGAAGTATTTGCTGTTGAATACCATGGTTCAGCACACATCCACTCATACACTTTTGCGGATGGAATAATTGCCATGGAAAAAGGTGTTTTATCATTGAAAAAAGGAGAGAAAGTACATGTTAGACAACTATAAGAGAACATTAAATTATTTAAGAATTTCTGTTACAGACAGATGTAATCTACGCTGTACTTATTGCATGCCAGAAGAAGGCGTTACTCTTCTAGCTCATAGTGACATATTAAGTTTTGAAGAAATCAAAGAGATTGTAACTGAAGCTGTTCATTTAGGTTTTGATAAAGTAAGGATTACAGGAGGAGAGCCATTGGTCAGAAAAGGCATTGTTGTTTTAATCCAAATGCTTGCATCTATAAAAGGAATTAATGATTTGAGTATGACAACGAATGGGATATTGCTATCTCAGTTTGCAGGTGAATTAAAAGAAAATGGTTTACATCGAATTAATGTCAGTCTGGATACTTTAGATCCGGATAAATTCAGAGAAATTACCAGAGGAGGAGATATTGAAAAAGTTAAAGAAGGAATACTGGCCGCAAAAAAAGCCGGTCTATCCCCTATCAAAATCAACTGTGTAATTAAAGATTCTAAAGGAGAAGAAGATGCTGAAGCGGTACAGGAATTTTGCAAACAAAACGATCTAGAGGTTAGATTTATTCACCAGATGAATTTAAAAACAGGACATTTCTCGATTGTAGATGGTGGAGACGGTGGCGATTGCGAAAATTGCAACCGACTTCGTTTAACAGCTGATGGTAAAATCAAACCCTGTTTATTCAACAACTTTGAATTCGATATCCGGAAAATGGGTATTAAAGAAGCTTTGTATGCTGCTGCTGCTCAAAAACCAGCATGCGGATCATTTAATGCAATTAATCATTTTAATAATATTGGCGGCTGAAAAAAGGGAAAAGACAGAAGAAAGAAGTAAAAAGGAAAAAAAAAGAAAAAAGAAAAAAGAAAAAAAACTAAGTAACCAATAACCAATAACCAATAACCAATAACCATGTCCCATTTAAGTCATACCGATGAGCACGGAAAAGCCAATATGGTAGATGTAAGTACCAAGACCAATCAGATAAGAACAGCCACAGCCAGTGGACAAATCCGAATGCAACCATCAACCATACAACTGATTAAAGAAAATCAGATACAAAAAGGAGATGTACTCACTATTGCTGAAATTGCCGGAATTCAGGGTGGAAAAAAAACAAGTGAACTTATTCCATTGTGCCATCCATTAATGATTAGCAAACTGGATGTAAAAGCCAGTATTACAGAAACAGGAATAAAAGTTGAAAGTTACGCTAAATGTACAGGGCAAACAGGGATTGAAATGGAAGCCTTAACAGCTGTCAGCATAGCATTACTCACCATCTACGATATGTGCAAGGCTGTAGATAAAGAAATGCGTATAGAAGAAATTGTATTACTTAAAAAAGAAAAAAAATAAAAGCAAAATTCTTTTTCAATTGAATTTAATATAAAAAACCCGTACATCAGATGTACGGGTCTCATCAAATCAATCAAATTAAAAACTACTTTATTAAAAAAGCATTATCTTTTGACAAATTTAATTGTCCTTGTATTGTTATCAGTTTTCATCTGAACAAAATAGATACCTGATTTTAAGTCAGTAATATTTATCACTGTAGCATTAGTTTCTAATTTCACTGATTTTACCAATTGTCCAACGATATTAAAAATAGAGAAATCAGGCTTTCTGAGTCCTATACCTTCAATACACAAATAATCGTTTGCAGGATTAGGATATAGCTTATATTTTAAATCTTGATTTTCTGCTACACCAACAAAACCTTGAAAAATTTGAGGAGAATTTACAAAAAGATCCCGAATATGATCAATTCTTTGTTTCATCACATCTACAGAAGATGATTTAAAATTATAAGCTGTTGCAGTAGTGTAAACAATATCAACATATTGTACAGCTCCGGCATTAAAAGTAAATGGTCCCATTGATGCCAGGCCTCTTCTGTCATTTGGTGCATTATGCAAATCTACTTCAGACCAATCATTTGGAGTAGGCCTAACACCACAGCCAGTCCCCCAGTTTAAAGTATCTGATAATCCGGGAAACATAAATCTTGCAGTAATTGTAGAAAGTGGATTATAACCAGTACTGTCCCAGCTAAGAGGAGTTCCATTTTTCCAAAACCCTTTCATATAATTATATATCTCAGAAGAGGATTCTGGTTCTCCAATAGTAGATGCTGAGTTATTATAGTATACAAAACGACTCATGCCTATTCTTTCATTGTCAATAATATTATCACCAAAATTTATACCATTTACACTAAAATTGCATCCACCTGAAGGATTATCAATACCATCTGCATCCAAAGTAGGTCCTCCTAAAATAGTAACTCCCTGAGCTGGAGGTAAAGAATCATAAGCATTAAACTGACCTGCTCCATCAACTGCTGTTCCATTGTATCCGTAATAAGTAGATCGTTCAACATCACAGGCAACATAATCATCATAAGGAAAACCAATGTCAATATCAGTAAACTGCCCCAAATAGCAATTATATAATGTATTTACTGAACGGTTAATAATTTTGTATTTATAAAATATTGAATTAAATAAAGCAGAATCCACAGGATTACTGAATGCATATGCAAAAACATGAATTTCTGCACCAACAGGAATACCCAACGTTTCAGTATGTTGTTTTTGGTCGTTGATAATAAAGAAAATACATTGATCTCCGTATATTTTCGGATAATCTCCCAACAAAGGTTCATATTTTCCATTATTGTTAATATCTACAAAAGGAGCCAGATGATAACTTTGATGTAAAACAGTATCACCATGAGCAGGCCAGTTGAACACAAAAGTTGGAGGATTAGAAGGGTAAGCTGCACTGTTTAGGTAATTAACTAAGTCCTGTTTATTAATTTTCCAAACTTTATCCCAGTTTGCTGATATTGCTGGTGTAGTTGAAGCTAAACCATCTGTTGTTAACGGGCCTCCCCAAAAATCTGTCCCATTTTGACAATATCTTTCGGCTGCCAAATGGAGTTGATTATTTACATCTAATCCGCCTATCCACAAACAACTATTAAAAATAGTAGTTTTTCCACTACCATTTGGATATTGATAAATAGGGAAAACACCTGAACCCGGTAGCGAGGTTGTATCACCAACCCAGAATTGCATACCAGCAGCCCGAACCAATGCTTTAATATTATTAACTGAAAGGGTGTCGCTGTGAGGCGTTTGCGAATATGTATGAATTATCATTCCTACAATTAATACCATTAAAAGAGTAATTTTTCTCATCTTATATTTTTTTAATAATTATTTAGTTTTTATCTTTTTACATTATTTCAAGTTATGAAATCAAAAATGCAGAAGAAAAATTATTGACTTTATTTTTCGGAAATTATCCAATTTTCATTAGTTCTGTAAAATCTGAAACAGCAAATCATTTATTAGTTTACCATTAATTTTAATTTTGATATCATCAAACCATGCACGATCTTTTGAAACATAAATCCCAATCATTACTTCAGTTGGATCTTTATCAATTTTAACTTCAAAACGAAAGGGTGTCCATGAAAAAGGCATCACCGGTATGTATTTGCCAGCGGATCGAACGTTAGGGAGTGTTGGGAATTTCATATTTCCAACATAAGTTGATCCACCACCCATATACTCTTTACTATTATGAATAGAACACCAAAGACCAGCATTGGGTTTTTCAAACGGCATCTTTATATTTGATATAATTTCTATCGTTCGCAATCCCTGATAATAAACTGAAGGGAGAACCATATAATAAGATGCACCATCAATGGAACGATTAACTCTAACAAACAATGAATTCTTTAATGAAGATGAATTGGTGGTATCAATACTTAAAAATGCTTCATCACCAGCATTTTCCCATATAACTATTGATTTCCCTTTCGGGTCGCACTGTTCAAAATTAAAATCCAGGTAATCTTTTTGGGCTTTCGTTACAGATGGAGAAATTGAAAAAATAAACCCGAGAAAGAAAATCATTTTTTTCATATTTTTTTCTTTTAAATTATTAATGAAGTAAAGGTAATATTTTAATTCCAGAAACTATTAATAAAAAGTTAACGGTAGTAAGTATTCAGTTTAAGGTAATTTACTTTTTTATGATAAAAAAAACCCGTACATCAGATGTACGGGTCGAAACAAATCACTCACTTAAAAACCACTTTATTAAAAAAGCGTTATCTTCTGACAAACTTAAAGGTTCTGGAATTGCTTTTTGATTTAAATTGAATAAAATAGATTCCGGAATTTAAAGCTGATATATTAATGTTTGAAATATTTTTATCGAATTTACCGGTTTTAATAGATTCTCCCATTAAATTATAAATTGAAAAATCTAAACATTCTGTATTTACGCCTTCCACTATAAGAAATTCCCTGTTGATATCCGGAAAAACTTTAAGCTTATTGATTGACCCAGAATTATCAGCTATTGAATTTACAAATGAGATGTTCATATTTGCCCATGAATTTGGATTTCCACAATTAGGATAGCCGCCCGAAGGCCAGGTAATTTCATCAGTATGGCTCACACTCCAGTCAATTAAACTAAATAGTATTCCTAAAACATTATTCCCAATTGAGAGCCCTAATTTTGAGAGTGAAATCTGAAATTCGCTGAACTGATTTGAAATATTTGATACAAAATTCCAGTTTGCAGCAGCTGTTTGTTGTATCCAGGAGTTTCCATTCCCGGCAAATTCAAAAGGACCAGCAGAGCCATGTATCCATATATCGTCTGTTTGTGGTAAAGATCCGCCATTATGAATTTTATCTATATATATCCCGACCGAAGTAGCATAGGGTGATTCAAAAGCAACAAACAAGTGAGTTGTAGAATGTTTGACATAAATATCGTTGTAGAAGCCATTGGTTAGTACAGAAATCAAAAAGGCATCGGACCATTCTCCTGCAGATTTGGCTCCATCAATAACCGGGGTCGTTCCATAAGGTACTGTTATTGAATCGCCTGTATGGGCATATACATCAGCAAAACTAAGGAATACAAAAACTAAAAAGAGTTTACAGTTTTTCATACGAATTCATTTTTAATTGAACAATGCATCAAAAGTAAAACTGAATTGTATGAGAAAAAAGAAGAAATCAGTTAACGGTTAAAATCAATCAGTTAACGGCAAAAAAAAGAGGCTGAACCATAGATTCAGCCTCTTTTTTAAATATTTTACAAAGGTTTAGAAAACGATCAAACCTTTTTTCTCTGCATCTTTCAAACAAGCAGAAATACCTTTTTTGCTAATCGTTCTGATTGCATTTGCTGATACTTTCAGTGTAATCCAGCATTCTTCTTCTGGAATGTAAAATTTCTTGGTTTGAAGATTAGGATAAAATCTTCTTTTACTTTTTATATTAGAGTGAGATACTTTATTTCCAGTAATCACTTTTTTTCCGGTAATATCGCAAATTTTAGACATTTTTATACGTTTTTTAATGACTTATTTCAAAAATGGAGTGCAAAAGTACAAAATTATTTTATAACAACAACTATATTTTATAAAAAAAACATAGTTTTTATCAACATTGCTGCTGTATAAGTTTACGAAGCAGCATCAAGGCACTCAATGCAGATTTTCTTATATTACGGCCACGGTCTTCCCCATGCAAATATTTCTCAGCCATGACAGCTTTTTCGCTAGCTACAGCAATCCATATTGTTCCGACAGGTTTTTCTTCAGAACCACCATCAGGTCCAGCAATACCTGATACCGCAATGGAATAATCGGTTTGTAAAAGTTGCCTGACATTCGTTGCCATTTCTATAACACATTCCTTGCTCACAGCGCCATATTGATTGAGTGTTTCAGTATTCACCCCCAGTATTTTTGTTTTAACTTCATTGGAATAGGCAATGATGCTTCCTTTGTAGTAGGCAGAGCTACCGGCTATTGATGTAATTAAATGGGAAAGATAGCCCCCTGTGCAGCTTTCGGCCGTAGCAAGCGTCTTATGTTGCGGAATCAACAACTTTGAGATGACAGCTTCCAATAAATCTTCATCATATCCGAAAATCAAATCAGGAATTATAATTTTTAATTTTTCAATTTGGGCATTTACCTCAATTTCAAGTTTGTCTTCAATATTTCCTGAGGCACTCAATCTCAGCCGGATCAAACCAGGTTGGGGCAAATAAGCTAATTTTATATTCTTCGGCAAGGCATTCTCCCAATCCTTAATCAAATCAGCTAAAAAAGACTCCCCTATTCCCTGTATATGAACTGTTTTATGATACAGTTTAACTTTACTCATATCTCTTAAACGTGGGATTACAAAATCAATCATCATTGACTTCATTTCAAAAGGAACACCCGGCATAGATATCAGTATTTTCCCCTTTTCTTTAAACCACATTCCGGATGCAGTACCATTAAAATTTGGAATCACTTCACATTTATCCGGTACTTCAGCTTGCTGACGATTAAGTTCAGTTACAGCAAAACCTCTTTGAGCAAATAATTTTTTAATGCGCTGATATGATGTTTCATCAAAAATTAATTTTGAGTCATAAAATTCACAAATGCAAAGTTTGGTAATGTCATCATTGGTTGGACCTAATCCTCCTGTCATTAAAACCAAATCAGCCCTATTGAATGCATTTTCTATACTCTGAAGAATAGCCTTTTTTTTGTCAGAAATTACAGTTATCTGAACAATATCAATTCCTATCAGATTTAACTGCGTTGCCATCCAGGATGAATTGGTATTGATAACCTGGCCAATGAGCAACTCATCTCCTATACTTATTATTTCTGCTTTCATGCTTTTGTAGTAAATTAGCTGTTGAATAGTGAGCGGGTAATTTAAAGTCACTCGTTCACTAAGCACTTAGAGAGTATATTTATTAATTTAAGGAATTAATTTTCATTAAAATCCTTTTGACTGGATAATTCCTATTTCTTTTGGAGCAATGCACATTACCGGAATATCAGAAGTTCTGATGGTTTCCTGAGCATTGGAATCCATAAAATAATCTACAAATCCTATTTCTTTTTGGGTCATGATCATGATAAGATCAATATCTCCCTGTTCCTGAGCATATTTAAGAATAATAGGCACCAATGTTTTTTCGGTTTCTGAACTTTCGATAATCTCTGACTGGCATTTTACACCCCTTTCTGTAATATAATTATGAACCTGATTCATCTGGGCATTTAGTCTTGTGATCACTTCCTTATTACTTTTAGACCATAAAGCTGATACCACCTTGATGCATGCCCCGAAATGTTTGGCCATTTCAATGGCTTTGCTAACCTTCTGACGGGTTTCTATACTTAAATCGAGCGGTAATAAAATACTTCTGCATCCTTTTTCATGATGTAAACCATTAATCGTAATTACCGGGCATTTTGCCCATCTTACCACTTTATGGGTATTGGCACCGATGGTTTTTTTAAATTCAACTTCGCTGTTGGTTCCCATGATAATCAATTGTGAATCGATGATTTCAGCAATTTCAACTATTTTTGAAGAAACCCTGCCTTTGGCAATCATGCTTTTAATACTTATACCTGATGAAGTATTAAACTGACCGGCAATTTCATCCATTTTCAGCTGAATAGTATCCAGCACCTTATCTTCCCCCTGAGAATCAGAAAAGAGTTTTGAAAAAATACCGGTTTCTTCATGAACATATAACAGCATGATATCGTGTTTTAATAATTTCGCCACGCTGCAGGCTTGTTCCAGGGCAATCAATGATTTTTGATTAAAATCAATAGGTACTAAAATGTTCTTTTTTTCGTTCATTTTATTAATAGAATTATTGTATTTGTATCTGATAATTTCTTATTTTTGAAGAAGTAAACAAAAGTACTCAATAAATTGTTTCAACAATGTTAAAAATAAAAGAATCTGAATTGATAATCAGTCCTGAGGGAGCTATTTATCATTTGAACTTACATCCTGAGAACTTAGCAGAAAACATTATAGTTGTGGGTGACCCTGGCCGGGTACCAGAAATATCAGCACTTTTCGATAAAATTGAATGTAAAGTTCTACACCGTGAATTATGCACACATACCGGTTATTTTAACAATAAACGCATCAGTGTAATATCTACCGGTATGGGACCCGATAATATTGACATTGTGATGAACGAACTGGATGCACTGGTTAATGTGGATTTGGTAAAACGTGAACCAAAAGACAAACATACAACTTTAAACATCGTAAGATTGGGTACTTCGGGTGCTTTGCAGGGTGATCTGGCAGTTGATTCGTTTATGATGTCTGAATTTGGACTGGGTCTGGATGGTATGCTGCATTTTTACAAGGCTTCCAAAGATGTTTGTGATCAGGAAATGGCAGCTGCTTTTATTAAACATACAAACTGGGGACAGAATCTTCCCACTCCTTATATCGTTCAAGCATCACAAAAACTATTACATCAATTGGGAGAAGGATTTAACAAAGGCATTACAGCAACGGCTCCGGGTTTTTACGGACCACAGGGCAGACAAATCCGTCTGGAACTTGCCTATCCTGAAATTAACGATCAACTCGAAACTTTCCGCTACAACGGACACCGTATCTGCAACCTTGAAATGGAAACTTCTGCTTTGTATGGATTAGGTAAGATGCTGGGTCACGAAACGCTTACTGTTTGTGTATTGATTGCCAACCGTGTTTCTAAACAATTCAGTACGGATTACAAAAAACCTGTAAGAGAGTTGGTGGTAAAGGTGTTGGAGAGGATATAAACTCACCTAAATCCTCTCCAAAGGAGAGAAATTTGTATACAGTTCCTGATAAATCAGAACTTTTATTATTTTCTTTTCAAAAGACCAAAGACTTTGTGAATCATTGCTTTGGCATTTAACGGGTTTTTACAATCAAAATTACCTAATTGATATTGAATATTTTGTTATTCAGCAAGTTGATTTTTCAATTCAGAATTTCATTTTCAGGATTTAAGAATAATTAATGCTATCTAGGTTAAGCTATTTATTCATCCCGTTAATAATAAATCTATCACAAATGCTAAAGTCTCCCCTTCGGGGAGATTTAGAGGGGTATTTTAATTTCCCATCACTTTAAATTCTGTACGTCTGTTGTTTGCCCTACCGGTTTCTGTATCGTTGCTTTCGATAGGTTTAGACCATCCATAGCCTTTGTATGTTAAGCGTGTTGCTACAACACCATTTGCTTTCAAATAATCGAATACGGATCTGGCTCTGTTTTCGGAAAGTGTCAGGTTGTATTTTTCATTGCCCACATTGTCAGTATGCCCACTGATTTCTATCTTCATACGGGGATTTTGTTTCAGTAAAGCCAGTAATTTTCCCAGTTCTATTTTCGATTCTGATTTTAATTCAAATTTGTCGGTTTCAAAAAAGATGTTTTTCAGCACCACCGACTCCCCTATCTGTATTGGTTTTAAAGGAATATCCTTTAAAAAGGGTTGCATGCTGGTATGAACACTATTAATCGAAAAATGGTCGGAATAAAAAAGATAACCATCTTTGGAAACATTTAATGCATATTCTTTGCCTGTCAGCAAACAAATTAAAAATTCGCCATTGTATGAATCAGACTTTGAATGAAATACAATCTTACCACTTTCAATTTCTATCAAATCAAAACTGGCTTCAAGTGGTTTTTGGGTTTCATTATTAAATACTTTACCTTTCATATAGTTTACGGCCATCGGACGGGCATCAGCATAGAGGTCAAAAGTATACAGATCGAGTCCGCCATAGCCGCCAGGCTTATTCGAGGAAAAGAAGGCCAGGTCGCCTTTTGCATTTACTACAAGGTTAATTTCATCAGCATAAGTATTGATGGGATAACCAATATTGACCGGTCTGCCCCAATCGCCCCTGACATTTTTTCGACTATAAAAAATATCCTTGCCACCCATGCCCATTCTGCCATCCGATGCAAAATAAAGTGTCTGATTATCGGGATGTATAAAAGGAGAAACATCATCATACTTAGTATTGATACTATCTCCTAAATTGATAGGAATTGACCATCTTCCATCTGCATCCAACATAGATTTCCATATATCCATGCCACCTTTACCATTTGGACGGTTACTGGCAAAATAAAGGGTTTGTCCATCAGCAGAAACCGAGGGTTGAGATTCCCAATAAGAAGAATTAAGAGGTATTCCGATATTTTCAGGAGTAGTCCAGTTGTTGCCAATTTTTTGCGAATAATAAATATCACAGCTGCCATGACCATCCTCCCGGTTACAGGCAGTAAAAAATATGTATTGACCATCAGGTGATATACACTGGGCTCCTTCATTGCCATTTGTATTCAACGGAGCACCCATATCCCGGGCTTTGGTCCATTCATTGTTCTGTTTTTTGCTGATATAAAAATTCTCCTCTGTTTGTCTGGCTCTATTGCTAACGGTTATGATAAGTATTTGTTCATCAGCAGTAATGGCCGGTAAATACTCATCATTGACTGAATTGACATTGCTGCCCATATTTACCAGGTCAAACGGAACCGGATGCTCAAGCTGATACATGGCAAAACTGATGATTTCCATGGCTTTTTTGGAAGCATTTAGCTTGATGGGAGATTCAGCGTTTTGATCGATATATTTTTGAAAATTTATGCCAGCATCCTGATATTTACCTATTGAAAGCTGAAGATTGGCTACAGCATACAAAGCTCCCGGAAAAAATTCTTCGTTGATGGTAATCCCTGTCTGATAAGCTTTGATAGCATCTTCTTTTTGTTTTAAGTCTTTATAAACACTAGCCAATAAGAAATAAGCTTCAATAAAATCAACATCTTCCTTTATTGCCTTGTTTAATTCTTCAATGCATGCTTTATTATCGTATGCATCATAAAAGCGAGTGGCATTCTCATAATATTTAATGGCCTTTTTAGATTTTGTAGTGTATTTAATGCTCTTTTGTGCAAATGCAGAATTCGATAGAAAGGCGAGAACCAGTATGAGTAAAGTAACTTTTATAATTTTAGACAATGACATCTTTTATTGGTTAATAGTTATTGGTTATTTGTTATTGGTAATTCAATTATTCAATTATTCAATTATTCAATTATTCAGTTAATCAATTATTCAGTTATTCAATTATTCAGTTATTCAATTATTCAGTTATTCAATTATTGGGGTTTTAGTAATTAATAATTAATAATTCCCTAAGGGATTCTCATGTATTTATGACTTTGTAAAGATATTCTCCATTTGGGATGATTCATCACATAGTCAATAATTTTTGGCATCATTTCGTTTCTTTTGCTCCATTCAGGTTGAAGATACAATAGACAATCAGCACTAACTTTGGCAGCATTACTTTCAGCCCATTCAAAATCTGCTTCTTCCGAAATAATAATTTTTAATTCACCGGCCAGTAAAAAATTAGCAGCCAATGGTGGGATATTTTGTTTGGGTGAAAGACAAATCCAGTCCCAGTTTCCACTCATGGGTAATGAACCTGATGTTTCCAGAAATGTTTTAATTCCTTTGAATTGTAATTGTTCGCACAAATAATCCAGTTTATAATTTAAAGGTTCGCCACCGGTCACAATGACTGCTTTTCCGGGATAAGCAACTGCTCTTTCTATAATTTCATCGGTTGCTATGGCCGGATGTGTGTCTGCATTCCACGATTCTTTCACATCACACCAATGGCAGCCAACATCGCAGCCACCCACTCTGATAAAATAAGCAGCTTCTCCGGTGTGGTAGCCTTCACCCTGCAAACTGTAAAACTCTTCCATTACAGGTAGTTTCAGCCCTAAGTCCAATAATTTGTCTTTACTCAATGTATGTTATTTTTATACTGAATCTGCAAAATTAGTATTTACTATTGATTATTAAGTTTATTTATACGTTTTAAAAAGCAATATATTTTATACTTTTGCAAATTCTATACTTATTACGATATATGAAACTCAAACACAATATTCGTGCAATTCTTAATTTTCTACATTTTGATATTACAAAAAACCTTGAATACGATAGACTTACCAAATTAATTATTAAAAGAGCAGTACATCAACATGCTGTTTGCATTGATATCGGCTGCCACAAAGGCGAAATTCTTGATCTGATGCTTCAGCAATCACCTAAAGGAGGTCATTATGGTTTCGAACCCATTCCTTTTTTATATAATAATTTACTTGCAAAATATGCCCCGCTCAACCATATATTTCCTTATGCACTTGGTAACCAAACAGGAAAAACAAGTTTTCAGTTTGTTAAAAATGCAGCAGCATACAGTGGTTTACAAAAAAGAAAATATGCCATTGAAAACCCTGAAATTTTAGAAATTGAAGTGGAGATTTGTAGCTTAGACAGTATTATACCTTCTGCAACAAAAATTGATTTTATCAAGATTGATGTAGAGGGTGCAGAATTGGGCGTTTTAAAAGGAGGTCTGAGAGTATTAGCAGAAAACAAGCCTATTGTAGTATTTGAATGTGGCTTGGGTGCCAGTGATTTTTATGGAACAAAACCAGAAGAAATTTATTATTTACTCAAAGAAACCGGGCTGGTGATATCACTATTAAAAAGCTGGCTTCAAAACAAATCACCTTTATCACTTGAGGAATTTTGTAATTATTACCATAAAAACTCAGAATATTATTTCATTGCCCACCCTTAATATAATTTATTCGCAGATTTTTTCAATTGAATTCCATAATTTTATGGCAGTTTGATCCCAGCTAAATGCCATTCTTCTTATTTTCCCTTTTTCTATCAAAGAAGTGCGTAATTCTTTATCTGTATCTATTTTATGCATGGCTGCTGCAATATCAGGAACAGAATACGGATCTACCAGCAAGGCTGCATTTCCTGCTATCTCAGGCATTGAAGTTATATCAGAAGTAATTACTGCAGTTTCAGCATAAAATGCTTCAACAATGGGAATTCCAAAACCTTCAAAAAGAGAAACATAAGTGAGTGCCAGAGAAGCTGCCAACAATTCATTCAATATTTCCGGAGCAAGCCTTCCAGTAAAAATTACTTCATTTTTATACTCCATTGCATTGTATGTATCCGATATTTCACGATTCCACCATTGTTTTTGTCCAACAATGATAAGTTTAGTTTCAGTTTTATTTTTTTTCCTGAATACATCAAAAGCTTTGAATAAGTTGCCGAGATTTTTACGTGGATGCAATGAACCTATAAAGATAAAATAAGGTTTCCCATTGGAAAATTCAATTTTCATTCTTTCTTTAACTTCATCAGAAACAGCATGATACAATTTATGAGATCCATTGTAGACTACATCAATCTTATCATTTGAAATTCCATACATTTTTGCAATATCATTTTTAGAATATTCTGAAACGGTAGCGATCCTATTGGCTCTCTGAGCAAAGCGGTGAAAATAATAATTCAGATAAATCCTGTGTACAGGTTTGACAAATTGAGGAAAGTGTTCAAAATTCAAATCATGAATGACTGCCAGCGATTTTACCTTAGATCTTAATGAAAGCCATCCATCAGGAGAAATAAAAACATCGGCTTTATACTTTTTAAGAGCACTGCATACGCTCCATTCAAAAAACAGATACCATAAAACCGGATGACGGGCAGGAGGTTGAAGTACAATAGGAGTTACATTGTCTGCAAAAACGAAATCCTGATGATAAGGACGGTCAAAGAAAAAAATAAATTGATGTTCGGGATGTTTTGTAGTGATACGTTTGAATGATTCATAGGTAAACCAGGCAATACCATCTAATTTTCCTTTCAATAAAAGTCGGGTATTTACAGCTATTATCATTAATAAAAATATTTAATGTTTTTTGTTTAGTCTTGAAATAAATAAAAAGTCAATAATAATCGTTTTACTATTTATAAACTTACAAAAATATGCATTCTATGCTTGTAAATCACAATATTTTTATGGTATTTCGCAAAGCTTTGTTAATTTTGCAAATTAATATACTGATATGCAGCGAAAATTTCTCACCAATCTTATCATACTTTTAACACTGAACCTCTTAATCAAACCTTTCTGGATTTTAGGTATTGATGTGAAAGTTCAGAACATGGTAGGTGCAACTGATTTCGGTTTTTATTTTGCCATCTTTAATTTTTCTTTTTTGTTCAATATTTTATTAGACTTTGGTATTACCAATTTTAATAATAAAAATATTGCACAAAACAACCATTTACTTAATAAGCATTTTTCGAGTATTGTCATACTAAAATTAATGCTTGCAGTTGTTTTTGCCGTTATCACATTCAGTTTTGGACTGATTGTTGGATATAATTCCCACCAGCTTTATATACTGGGATGGATGGTATTCAATCAGTTCCTGATTTCTTTTGTATTGTATTTAAGGAGTAATATTTCCGGTTTATTATTATTTAAAACAGATAGTATTGTTTCAGTGTTGGACAGAACCCTGATGATTATATTTTGTGGAATTCTGATTTGGGGAAATATCACTACCGGCCCTTTTAAAATAGAATGGTTTGTATATGCACAAACAGCAGCCTATCTGATAACAGCACTTATTGCATTTATCATTGTCAAACGCAAATCAGCTTTTACCCGTCTAAATTGGAACCGGCCATTTTTTGTAATGATTATCAAACGAAGTTTTCCTTTTGCAATTTTAGCATTGTTGATGACTTTCTATAATCGTATCGATTCAGTGATGCTTGAGAGATTATTACCAAACACACAAGGTGATGAACAAGCCGGCATCTATGCATCGGCATACCGTTTACTGGATGCTTCCAATATGATTCCATATCTTTTTGCGGTATTATTACTTCCTTTGTTTTCGAAAATGTTAAAAAATGGGGATGAAATCGTACATATTGTCAAGTTATCATATAAATTACTGATAACTTTAGCACTCATTGTAGGGATCGGTTCATTTTTTTATAGCATGGAACTCATGGGGATGTTGTATACAAATCATGTGAAAGAATCAGCAGATGTTTTTAAATGGCTGATGATGGGATTTATTGCTGTAGCTACTACTTATGTTTTTGGCACGCTGCTAACTGCCAATGGAAATCTTAAAGAATTGAATTTTATTGCGGGCACAGGAATGTTATTGAATATTTCACTAAATTTTATTCTGATTCCTCGTCTGGAAGCAGTTGGTTCAGCCTATTCAAGCATCATTACTCAATTTTTAAGTGCAATTATTCAGGTGATTTTCGCACAAAAAGTATTCAAATTTAAAGTAGATTATCGTTTTTTGTTTTCCATACTTGCTTTTGCTATTGGGGTAGTAATTATCAATATTTTTTCCAAACATTTCATCGAAGAAAATTGGATTTATAATTTTGCAGGTATGGTTATCTTATCTATTGTATATGCATCATTTCTTAAATTACTAAATTTCAAATCATTACTTACACTTATTCAAAACAAATCGAAATAATTTTATTGAAATTCTGACCTTCAACAATTGCTTTTGGGGAATAATGGTATTAAAGTTGAAAATTTAAATCTGAATAAAAACTTAAAACAAGTTAATATCTCAATTTAATTCTTGAATTTTCAAATTTTTAAATTATCTAATTGAAAGTTCAATTAATCACATATCGCTATATCAATAAAATTTCCTATTTTTGCCTGATAAAACCAACGCAATATGACAGAAATCAATAAAAACTCTACTGATTTTAACTCAAGCAATTTCTTTATTTTTTTATGGAATTGGCGCAAAGTATTAATCATAATCACAATAGCAACAGCCATATTATCTGTAGCTGCCTCTTTTTTAATAACACCTAAATTTAAGTCTACCGTAATTTTATTTCCAACTTCATCCAATTCAATTTCTAAATCATTATTAAGTGAAAATACAGGAAACAAAACGGATATCCTCGATTTTGGTGAAGAAGAACAAGCTGAACAACTTTTACAAATATTAAACTCCAGTAAAATCAGGGATAAGGTTATTCAACGATTTGATCTAGCTAATCACTATGATATCAGTGAAGATTCAAAATTTAAAAACACTTACCTGATTCAGGAGTACAATGACAATATTAGTTTCAGGCGCACTGAATTTATGGCTGTAGAAATAAGTGTGCTGGATAAAGATCCGCAAATGGCTGCTGATATTGCTAATACTATTTCAAATTTGCTGGATTCTACAAAAAATGCTATGCAGAAAGAAAGGGCTATCAGAGGTTTTCAAATTGTAAAAGGAAATTATGAAAGTATTCAGAAGGAAATGAAGATGCTGGAAGATTCATTAAAATTTATCCGTGAAAAAGGAGTAAACGATTATGAAACCCAGGCAGAAATGACCAATCAGGAACTTGCTATTCAAATCGGGAAAGGCAATAAGCAAGGTATTGAAAGATTAGAAGCAAAATTAGACACCTTATCAAAATATGGAGGCTTATATGTTGCTTTTCGTACAAATCTAATCTATAAAATTGAACAATCCAATAAAATAAAAGCCAAATACGACGAAGCCAAAATAGATGCAGAAGAATATATACCTCAGAAATTTGTTGTTGACTCTGCGTTTAAAGCCGAGAAAAAAACCACACCCGTTCGATGGTTAATCGTTTTGATTTCTTCATTTGCTGCATTTATGCTTTCAATTCTTGTTATAATTTTTATTGAAAATGTATACAAGAAAACCATACTAAAACCATAATTTTCAATATCATTGACAAAACAACAAAAACTTTTTTTTATATATGGTATAAGTGGATTATTTATCCTGATGAATGCCATATTGATTGCCAATGAATTTTTCTGGTTCATGGCAATTCCATTATTTGGCTTTTTGTTGTTAATGTATTTTACTTCTTTGGACAAAGTATTGTTGTTAATCACTTTTCTAACCCCATTGTCTGTTACTTTAAGCAATTATGATGCCCAATTGGGGATCTCCCTTCCAAGTGAGCCTCTCATGGCTGGAGTCCTGATCATGTATTTGTACAAACTTTTTTTTGATCAGGCTTATGATATTAAAATTATAAAGCATCCTATCACAATTTCAGTTTTATTTTACTTAATATGGATGCTTCTAACTTGTATTACTAGTGAACTCCCATTGGTTTCATTCAAGTTTTTCATCGCTAAATTATGGTTTATTGTTCCTTTTTTCTTTCTGGCAACCCAGGTTTTTAAAAATATAAAGAATTTTAAAATTTTTTCATGGATGTATATGATTTCATTGAGCATGGTCATTATTTACACATCTATCAAACATGCAAACTATGCTTTCGATGAAGAAATTGGACATTGGATCATGGATCCTTTTTACAATGATCATACAGCCTATGGTGCAATGATTGTTTTTTTTGTACCGGTAATTATTGGTTTTCTTTTTGACAAATCTTATTCAAATATTCAAAGATTTCTCAGCCTTAATGTAGCAGTTATATTGCTGACAGGATTGTATTTGTCATACTGCAGGGCTGCATGGATGGGTTTGGCAGCAGCAATTGGCATCGCATTCATTATTAAATTAAAAATTAAAATTAAATGGGTTTTATTAACTTCAGTAATTTTTATCAGCTTATTCTTTTTGCTTCGCAGTGAAATTATAATGAAATTAGAAAAAAACAAACAAGATACTTCAGATAACCTGGTTGAACATATTCAATCTATGTCGAATATCTCCACTGATGCTTCAAATCTTGAAAGGATTAACCGATGGGAAGCTGCTTTCAGGATGTTTAAAGAAAGACCTTTCTGGGGATTTGGACCAGGTACTTATCAGTTCTCTTATGCTCCTTATCAATATTCCTATGAGAGAACCATTATTAGTACAAATGCAGGAAACAGAGGCAATGCACACAGTGAATACATCGGCCCTCTTGCTGAATCGGGCGTTATTGGTTTACTTTCTGTTTTAGCTATAGCTTTTACAGTAATTTTTACTGCATTACAAATATACTGGAACACAAAAGACAAAAAGATAAAATTATTGGTATTTATTGCGTTACTAAGTCTTGTAACTTATTATACCCATGGATTTCTGAACAATTTCCTTGATACTGACAAAGCATCAGTTCCTTTCTGGGGTTTTATAGCAATGATTGTTGCTTTGGATGTTTATCATTTAAAAAAAGATGAAACCGTTGTTAATGTTAAAACTGAAAATCTAATCACAAAAAAAGGAACTGAATAAGTTCCTTTTTTTATTTTATTTAATTTTATTATTCATTGCATCCATAAAATCAGGTAGCAATTTCATATAAGCAATTTCTTTCCATTTTTTCCTGGCTTCATCTGCTGGAATTCCAAAATACACTTTTCCTCCTGTAAGATTTTTATCAACACCGGAAGTAGCTAAAATTACAGCTCCTTTGCCAACATGCAGGTCTTTGTTTACAGAAACCTTTGCCCAGATAATCACATCATCTTCGATAACTGTAACACCGGCAACTGCTGATTGAGAACCAATCAGACAATTTTCACCGATACGGGTATCATGACCTATCTGAACCTGATTGTCAAATTTTGTACCTTTTCCAATAAATGTATCACCTGAAACACCTTTGTCAATAGCGCATAAAGCACCAATTTCAACATTATCGCAGATAACTACTTTACCACAGGATTCCATCTTACGATATCCCTGAGGTTTTCGCTGGAAGTAATAAGCATCGGCCCCTATAACAGTATTTGAATGAATGATAACATTGTTTCCAATCACAGTATGATCATATATGCTTACATTGGCATGAATAACGCAATTAGTTCCAATGCTTACATTGTTACCAACAAAAGCACCCGGTTGAATTACGGTTCCTTCTCCTATAATAGCTGATGAACTGATAGAAGATGCAGATGGCTGGAAACCTCTGAATTTTCTTACCAATGAAACATAAGCTTCAAAAGGATCATCACAAAAAAGCAAAGCTTTATTTTCGGGGCATTCTACTTTAGCATTGATAATAATAGTAGTAGCTTTAGACGTTAATGCTTTCTTGTAGTATTTTGGATGATCTACAAAAGTTAAATCACCGGCTTCAACCATGTGAATTTCGTTAATTCCGCTTATTAAAAAATCAGGATTTCCTTCAAATTCGGCATTAATAATCGATGCTATCTCTTTTAATTTATATGGAGCAGGTAGTTTCATTAATTTATTATTACATTATTAATAATCAGATCACTAAAAGGATTTCACTCTTTCTGAATATACACCGGTACGGGTATCAACTTTAATCT
The DNA here is from genome assembly GCA_903899825.1 of uncultured Bacteroidales bacterium. GTDB lineage: Bacteria > Bacteroidota > Bacteroidia > Bacteroidales > JACABE01 > JACABE01. The sequence goes on from CAIUKU010000496.1 coordinate 20,228, forward strand.
TTTCCCCTTCACCTATAAATAAAGGAACACGTATAATAGCGCCTGTTTCAACAGTGGCTTCTTTCATAACATTGGTTGCTGTATTTCCCTTATCACCAGGTTCAGTGTAAGTAATCAACATTTCAACAAAAGCAGGTAACTCGCATTGTAATGGAGTTTCAGTATCAGCATGTACAGTAATTTCAACACTTTGTCCTTCTTTTAAAAACTGAGGTGCATTAATGATGGCTTCGTCAATTAAAAGTTGTTCAAAAGTTTCTGCATGCATAAAATTGTAGCCACCTTCTTCTTTATACAAAAACTGATAGGGTCTTCTTTCAACCCTGGCAATATCTATTTTTACACCAGCAGTAAAAGTATTTGGAATCACTTTACCAGTTTTTAAGTTTTTTAGTTTCGTCCGGACAAAAGCCGGCCCTTTACCGGGTTTTACATGCTGAAATTCAAAAATTGAAAATAATTCTCCATTAAATTCAATACATAATCCGTTTTTAAAATCTTGTGTTGTTGCCATACTATAGATTAAATGTTTTACAAAAAAGCATGCAAAGTTACGTTTTATTTTGGATTTGCCAAATATGAATAACTGCAAATTAATTTATCAAAATATTATATTCTTTTTTATTAATTTTGCACTCCTTAAAAAAATAAAAAGATATGTTTGAAAGTTTAAGTGAAAAATTCGACAGAGCATTTAAAGTTCTTAAAGGTCAAGGACGTATATCAGAAATTAATGTTGCAGAAACCCTTAAAGAGGTCAGAAAAGCTTTACTCGATGCTGATGTTAGTTTTAAAATCGCAAAACAGTTTACTGAAACAGTTAAAGAAAAAGCATTAGGCCAAAACGTTCTAACAGCAATATCTCCCAGTCAGTTAATGGTTAAAATAGTCCATGATGAACTGGCTGTATTAATGGGGGGTGAAAAAGCCGAAATCAATCTAAAAGGGAGTCCTGCAATTATATTAATGTCAGGTTTACAAGGTAGTGGTAAAACTACTTTTTCAGCTAAATTAGCAAATTATCTAAAAACAAAAAAAGGGCGAAATGTTTTATTGGTTGCTTGTGATGTTTATCGTCCTGCGGCTATTGAACAGTTAAAAGTACTCGGAGAGCAAATAGGTGTTGAGGTATTTTCGGAAATCGACAGCAAAGAACCTGTTAAAATTGCAAAAAAAGCAATTACTTATGCCCGTGAAAAAGGTATTGCAACCGTTATTATTGATACTGCCGGTCGTTTAGCAATTGATCAGGAGATGATGAACGAAATTGCAGCTATCAAAAAAGAAGTAAATCCGCAGGAAACGCTATTTGTAGTGGATGCTATGACAGGACAGGATGCAGTAAATACAGCCAAAGCATTCAACGACATCTTGAATTTTGACGGTGTAATTTTAACCAAATTAGATGGTGATACCAGAGGTGGTGCAGCACTAACAATCCGTTCTGTAGTTGAAAAACCAATCAAGTTTGTTGGTATAGGCGAAAAGATGGATGCCCTGGATATATTCTACCCTGAACGTATGGCCGACCGTATTTTGGGTATGGGCGATATTGTTTCTCTTGTAGAACGTGCTCAGGAACAATTTGATGAAGAAGCTGCAAAGAAATTGCAGAAAAAAATCCAACAGGACACTTTTAATTTCGATGATTTTTTATCTCAAATCAAACAGATTAAAAAAATGGGAAATATGAAAGATCTGGTAGGCATGATACCTGGCATGGGGAAAATGTTGAAAGATGTTGAAATTGAAGATGATGCATTTAAAAGCATTGAAGCTATCATTACTTCAATGACACCCAAAGAAAGATCAAATCCTTCATTATTAAATGGAAGTCGCAGAAAAAGAATTGCTTCAGGAAGCGGTACTGATATACAGGAAGTGAATCGTCTGATCAAACAATTTGACGAAACGCGTAAAATGATGAAAATGATGAGCGGTGGCAAAGGAAGCAAATTAATGCAGTCAATGAGCAATATGAAGAGAAGATAAATAATTAGGAATTAGAAATTAGAAATTAGGAATTAGGAATTAGGAATTAAATACAATAAATAACCAACAAACTAATAACCAATAACTAAAAACTAATAACTAATTACCAATAACTAATAACCAATAACTAATAACCATTATCCAATAACCAATAACAAACCATGAAATTAATAGACGGCAAATTATTAGCTGAAGAAATCAAAACAGAGATTGCAACTGAAGTTAGAAAAATGATAGATGATGGGAAAAACCCTCCTCATCTGGCAGCTATTTTGGTTGGTGAAGATGCAGCAAGTCAGACTTATGTTGCCAGTAAGGAAAAATCATGCAAAGAAGTCGGTTTTATTTCTTCTATTTATCGTTATCCTGCCACAATATCCGAAACAGAATTGTTAAAAGTAGTTGAATTCTTAAACATGGATGAAGAAATTGACGGCTTTATTGTGCAACTTCCATTACCGAAACATATTTCTGTTGATAAAATTATTGAAAGCATAGACCCTAAGAAAGATGTTGATGGATTTCATCCAATTAATGCGGGCAGAATGCTGGCAAACCTTCCCTCCTACCTTCCTGCAACTCCTTATGGTATTATGCAAATGCTCGAAAGAAGCAATATTGAAACCGAAGGAAAACATTGTGTAGTTCTTGGCAGAAGTAATATCGTCGGAACTCCTATGAGTATTCTAATGTCCCGAAATAATAAATTTGCCAATGCAACCGTTACCATTTGTCATAGCAAAACAAAAAATTTAGAGGAAATTACACGCCTAGCAGATATTTTAATTGTAGCCATTGGAAAACCTCATTTTGTAACTTCAAATATGGTAAAAGAAGGCGCTGTAGTTATTGATGTTGGTATGCACCGGCTGGCTTCAAGTGAAACAAAATCAGGGTTTAAATTAACCGGAGATGTGGATTTTTTTAATGTTTCTAAAAAATGCAGTTTTATTTCGCCTGTACCCGGAGGTGTTGGATTAATGACCATAGTTGCATTGCTGCAAAACACACTTAAAGCTGCAAAAAAAGAAATTTATCA
>CAIUKU010000497.1 GCA_903899825.1 uncultured Bacteroidales bacterium
ATATCCCAGTTAGGATAAACCCCACCTAATAAGCCACATTCCAAACCAGCATGTATGGCATAAATTTTTGGCACTTTACCGAATTGATTGTTGTAAATATCCAGCATTTTTTTCAAAATAGGAGAGTCAGGGTTTGGTTTCCAGCCAGGATATTGTCCGTCAAAGGTAATTTTGGCACCTGCTAAATGAAATACTGATTCCATTTGACTTTCCAAATCCGCTTTTGCCGAATCAACAGAACTGCGTAACAAACAAAGCGCTGATGCAGTTCCGTTTTTAATTTCAATAATAGCAAGGTTATTGGATGTTTCAACCAATCCTTCCATGGCATTGCTCATACGGACAACACCGTTGGGACATGCATAAATAGCATCGATAAATGTTTTCTGACTTTTTGCTTCCATTACCTTTAGAGGCATATCAGTTGAAACAGCACCCATTTTAAGATCGGGTTCTACAGCAGAAAGTTCTTTTTTTACAATGGTTTCAAATGCAGTTAATTTTGCTAAAAAAGCATCTTTTGATGTTGATGGAATAGTAACGATAGCAAATGATTCACGAGGAATTGCATTGCGTAAACTACCCCCATTTAAACTGGCAATTTGCAAACCAAATTCATTGCCGGCTTCTTTCAGAAAGCGATTCATGATTTTATTTGCGTTTCCTCTTCCCAGGTGAATATCTACACCGGAATGACCACCTTTTAAACCGGTGATATTTATTTTATAAGCGACTGATCCGGCAGGAACAGCAATTTCATTGTAGTTGAATGAAATATTGCCGTTGGTACCGCCAGCACAACCAATATATAATTCACCTTCATCTTCCGAATCAAGGTTCATTAAAATATCTCCTTTTAAGTAACCCGGTTGTAAACCAAAAGCACCGGTCATACCGGTTTCTTCATCAATGGTGAACAATGCTTCAACCATTCCATGTTGCAAATCTTTTGCTTCCAGCACTGCCATTGCTGCAGCCACACCCATGCCATTATCTGCACCTAAAGTAGTTCCATTGGCTTTTACCCATTCTCCGTCAATTAATGTTTCTATAGGATCTTTTTCAAAATCATGCGCCTTGTCGCTGTTTTTTTGAGGCACCATATCCAAATGACCTTGTAAAACAACTCCCATTCGATTTTCCATACCAGGTGTTGCAGGTTTACGGATGATAACGTTTCCTACAGGATCAACAACTGTTTCTAAACCAAGGTCTTCGCCAAATTTTTTCATAAAAGCAATACATGCAGCTTCATGTTTGGATGGACGAGGTATTTGTGTAAGGCTGTAAAAATTTCTCCAGATTGCTTTGGGTTCCAGATTTAAAATTTCTTTACTCATTTTCTATATTTATTTAAGATTAATACGATTGTTATTAAAAAGCAAAGTTAATAATTTATTGATTTCTGTTATTTATTTTTCATTTTTTTAAGAAATAAAAAACAGTTTTACCGATAACTGATTTTTAACAACCTTTAACTGATTTTTCAGCTTTTTCTTGGGTTTATTATTAACTTTGTATTTTAAAAATAAATGGTATGAAAAAATATTTATTCTATACATTTTTTATTGCTTTCTTTGTGTATACTAATGAAACACAGGCAAAAAACTTAGTTGCAGATTTATCATTTGCTTCTTTTTATTCTCCGGAACATGGCCCTTACTTTGAAACTTATCTCTCAGTATATGGGAAAACCGTATATTTTGTTAAAAACCAGAATGGGAAATATCAGGCTACCATTTACATTACAATGCTGATCAAACAAAATGACAGTATAAAGGACTTTAAAAAATACAGTCTCAACAGTCCTGAATCCATTGATTCACTAAATGTTAATTTTAATTTTATTGATCAACAAAGGTTTACGCTACCCAATGGAAATTATTCATTCGAACTATATATTTCTGATAAAAACAATAGCCTTCAGCCTTATAAAATTATTCAGGATGTTTCAATTGATTATCCTGAAAACCAGATAAATATATCAGGAATTGAATTGATAGAATCGTTTAAAAAAACCGTTGTGCCGAGTATTGTTTCTAAAAGTGGCAATGATTTAATTCCTTATGTTTCTGATTTTTATCCTGAAAATAGTAAAAAAATCACCTTCTATACTGAAATATATAATTCTGAAAAAATACTTGGAAAAGGTGAAGCATTCCTTTTAAGTTCTTACATTGAATCCTTTGAAACATTGAAACTTATCTCAGATTTAGTAAAAAAGAAACGAGAGCAGGCTAAAAATGTGAATCCTGTTTTTGGTGAATTTGATATTTCGCAACTAGCTTCAGGTAATTATAATTTATGCATTGAAGTAAGAGATAAATCAAACAAAGTAGTTGCATTAAATAAGATGTTTTTTCAAAGAAGTAATCCAGGTATTCGTTTTGAATTGAAAAACATTGCTGATTTAGATGTTGAGCAAACGTTTGCTGCTAAATACAATGATAAAGATACACTTGATGATTACATCCGCTCTTTATACCCAATTTCAACAGATATGGAAAAAACATTTATAAATGACCAGCTAAAGAAAATGGATTTGAGAACGATGCAGCAATATTTCTTTAATTTTTGGCTGCAGCGGAATGCTGTCAATCCTGAATACAATTGGTTGACCTACCGAAAAGAAGTTGAAATCGTGAATCATAATTATAGTACCAGGGTGAGGAGAGGATACGACACTGACAGAGGCCGGGTTTATTTACAGTATGGACCACCCAGCGAAATAGTGGACAAACCATTCGATGCAGGAGCCAGCCTGAAAGATATTGGTTATGGTTCTGTTCCTTATCAAATATGGCAATATTATAAATTAAATAACCAATCAAACAGAAAATTTGTTTTTGCGAATCCTGATCTTGCATTAAGTGATTACGCATTGATACATTCAGATGCAATTGGCGAAATAAACAATCCAAACTGGACTCGAAAGTTGTCGCGTAATACCGATGTATTTCAGGAACAAGAATCCCAATCCGAAAGAGGTAAAGCCGGAGAATTATTCAGAAACCCAAGATAATACATATTTTTTTCAATTGTTACACCAAAAATAGCTCGTTATTAAAATAATGAGCTATTTTTGTAATTCGAAATTTTATTTGTTTGATGAAACGAGCCATTTGAAAAATATTCACACACACTAGGATATTTATTTGGCGAGTTCCATAGGCGAAATTTGAATAGGATTAATAAACATAACAAACCTAAAAATATACATTTCAGTTATTTAATATAAAATAAACAGATGAAAAAAACAGGCTTTTTTTTCTTTTTATTATTTGAACGAATGGTAAGTTTATTGCCATTTTGTTTATTGTATATAGTATCTGATTTTGTATATTTTATACTCTTTTACATTATTAAATACAGAAAAGATGTAATAATTCAAAATCTAAGAAACGCTTTTCCTGAAAAATCAGAAGATGAAATTTATCTGCTTCGTAAAAAGTATACAGAAATAATGGCAGATTTAATCCTGGAATCAGTTAAATCAGCTCATTTAAGTGAAAAAGAAATTTTAAACAGATTTCATTTTAAGCATCTTGATGTTTTACAACATCTTTACGACACTAAAAAAAGTGTATTTCTGGTTTGTGGTCATACCGGAAGTTGGGAAATGGGAGGTATGATATTACCACTTATCACAAAATACAAATGTTTTGCGATTTATCAACCGCAAACCAATCCTTATTTCGATGCCTATATGAAAAAAATAAGGCAATTTTTCGGAACCATTACAATTCCATCTCAACAAGCATATAAAAAATTTATTCAACATAAAAATGAAACAATATTAAGTTTTATTGTTGCTGATCAGGCTCCTTCAAAAAACGGGGAACATCACTGGACTACTTTTCTGAATCAGGAAACTGCATTTTTTACGGGTTTAGAAAAAATGTCAAAAAGTCTTGATTTTGCCGTTGTTTTTTTAAGAATTATTCGCACAAATAGAGGCAAATATACTTTAGAATTTGAGTTGTTGACTAATACTCCAAAACAAACAGCAATAGGCGAAATATCCGAGATGTATGCCAATGCATTGGAAAGATTGATTCTTCAACATCCTGAAAACTGGCTATGGTCACACAGAAGATGGAAACATAAACGAATTTAAGCAAATTTAATGATAAAAACAGCAATTGTAATATTAAACTGGAACGGAAAGAAATTTTTAGAAAAATTTTTACCTTTTGTGATTCAACATAATCAACCTGATGCAGAAATAATTATTGCCGACAATGCTTCATCCGATGATTCTTTGGCATTTATGAAAGCAAATTATCCAAGTATCAGAATTATTATAAATAGTGAAAATGGAGGTTTTTCGAAAGGTTATAACGATGCCCTGTCTCAGGTTGAAGCCAAATACTATGTTTTATTAAACTCTGATATTGAAGTTACTGAAAATTGGATGAGCCCAATTATTTCTATGATGGATAAAGATGAAAATATTGCTGTTTGCCAACCAAAACTACTGTCTTATTCAGAAAGAAATAAATTTGAGTATGCTGGTGCAGCTGGGGGATTTATCGATAAATACGGATATCCATTTTGCAGGGGGCGTTTGTTTCAATCCCTTGAAATTGATAACGGGCAATATGACGATGCTTGTGAAGTATTTTGGGCTACCGGAGCTGCTATGTTTGTAAGAGCAGACTTATATCATAAATATGGCGGCCTGGATAATGACTTTTTTGCCCACATGGAAGAAATTGATTTTTGCTGGCGACTAAAAAATGAAGGCTATAAGATTATGTATTGCCCTGAATCTTTCGTTTATCATGTTGGGGGAGGTACTTTGCCCAAAAACAATGCACGCAAGACCTATTTAAATTTCCGGAATAATTTTTTTCTTTTATTTAAAAATTTACCTTCTGATAGATTATTGAAAGTTTTTATTTACAGGCTTTTTCTTGATTTTATCGCAGGTATTAAATTTTTATCGGAAGGTGGTTTTAACGATTTCAAAGCGGTTATTCACGCACATTTTAGTTTTTATGCTTCTATCAATAAAAACCTGAAAAAACGAAAGAATATTCATCACAAACATGTTAGCAAGATCTATATGCGTAATATTGTTTGGGAATTTTATATTGCCAAGAAAAAAACATTCAATGAATTGAAGCAAGATGATATTAGCTAAAGCTTAGCATTGCCAACCTGTAACTATTAAGCCCAAAGCCTGAAATACTTCCTCTGCAGTTTGGTGCGATAAAGGAAATATGACGATATCCTTCCCGGTCAAATATATTTGAAATATGAACCTCCACTACCGGTGTTGTAATAGCTTTTACAGCATCAGCTATGGCTACAGAGGTGTGCGTATAGCCACCAGCATTGAGAATAATCCCATCATATATAAATCCTGTTTCATGGATTTTATTAATAATTTCACCTTCCACATTACTTTGAAAAAAATCAATAGTATCATTCTTAAATTCTTTACGCAGATCTTCCAGGTAAGTTTCAAAACTCAAATCACCGTAAATGTCTTTTTCCCGTTTGCCTAAAAGATTCAAATTAGGACCGTTAATTATTATAATTCTCATGATAATTTTTTTTTCAAAATTATACTTTTAAAATTAATTAAAGAAAATTTTTCATATTTATCAGGAATTAGATCTATTGAATTGTATTTGTGTTGATTATATGATGTTCTGTCAGCGATTTGACAAAAATAAGTCAATAGTTATTGCAATTCTTTTATAAAGGTTAATTGTTTTTAGTTGTTCAATTTTTGGCAAAAGGACTTCAAATATCATTGATTATTTTTAAAATTTTTATATCTCATTTTTAAAACTTTTAATTTGTATTTTTGTATTGTTAAAATATCTATTATTCATAAAAAAATATCAAAATGGAAATCAAAGAACAAGTATTGGAAGCAATGAAAAAGGCAGGAGTTCCTTTAAATGCAGGTAAAATTGCAGAACTAACCAATTTAGACCGTAAGCTGGTTGATAAAGCTATGACAACGCTGAAAAATGAAGGTAGTATTGAATCACCTCAGCGGTGTTTTTGGCAACCTAAATAAGCTTATCAATTAAAAATTAATAATTTAAAAATGAGTGAAAACAAGAAATTATCAGAAAAATTTTTAGAAGTTTTACAACACGAAGGTGTCGTTTCAATTGTATCCTGGGGTATTGAACCACATGTTGTTAATACATGGAATTCTTATCTTGTAATAACAGAAGATGAGCGAATCCTGATTCCTGCTTATGGTTTTAGAAAAACCGAGAAAAATGTCAATGTAAATAACAATGTCAAATTAGCCCTGGGTAGTAAAGATGTTTTGGGATACAAAGATTATCCCGGAACTGGTTTTGTAATCGAAGGTACTGCCAGATATATCAGTTCAGGTGAGGAATATGAATTAATGAAAGAAAAGTTCTCTTTTCTTACCAGAGTAATGGAAATAACTGTTGATACTGCAAAGCAAATGCTTTAACACAACTTTGTCATTATAATTTAACCAGAGAGGGTATATTTAAAAAATCCATTGGATTAATATCTCTAACCCCATTTTATCCATTAAAAAAAACCCCGATCGTAAAGACTACCGGGGTTTTTTTTTGTTTAGTTACGAAGCTTCTTCGGTCTTCGGTCTTCCGACTTCTTACTTTTTACTTGCTTTAATAGCAGCCTGTGCAGCAGCCAATCTTGCGATAGGCACGCGGAATGGAGAACAGCTAACATAGCTTAAACCATTGCGGAAGCAGAATTCTACAGAAGCAGGGTCACCAC
>CAIUKU010000498.1 GCA_903899825.1 uncultured Bacteroidales bacterium
AAAATTTATATTATATTTGCAGCATAAAATAATTATTCATTAAAAACTATCAATTATGACAACAAAAAAACTTTGGTTAGGCTTTATTGCCGTTATGACTATTTCATTTGCTGTATTAATTTATTATGGCTTTGAAATATATAAACAGGCACCGCCAATTCCCGATAAGGTTGTAACAACAAACGGGATCGTACTTTTTACAGGACAGGATATTAAAGACGGTCAAAATGTATGGCAATCTTTAGGTGGTCAGGAACTTGGAACTGTATGGGGACATGGTGCTTACCAGGCACCGGATTGGAGTGCAGACTGGCTGCACAAAGAAGCTGTTTTTATATTAAACGAATTAGCAATAAAAACAGATAGTTTACCTTTTGATCAACTGACAGCTGAACGTAAGGCATCATTTAAAATTACACTTCAAAGAGAGTTGCGAACCAATACTTATGACAAGAATACAAATACTATTCTTATTTCTGAAATAAGAGCAAATGCCATTGCAAGTAACAGTGCTTTTTACGGAGGTTTATTTACGGATAGCCCACTGCTTTCTGATCTGAGAGAAGCTTATAGTATTCCCGTAAATTCCTTAAAAAACAAAGAAAGAGTAAGGCTGCTGAATGCTTTTTTCTTTTGGATATCCTGGGCTTGTGTTACCGAACGTCCTAATCAGGAGATTACCTATACCAATAACTGGCCCTCAGAAGAATTGGTTGGTAATAAACCGACCAGCTCACTTATTTTATGGACAGGATTCAGTGTGATGATGTTATTGGCTGGTATCGGATTGATGGTATGGTATTACGCAAAAAGAAGAAAATCTGATGAAGAAATAATTTCTGTTGTAAATCCATTGATGAATTCAATACAAACACCTTCGCAGAAGGCTATTTTGAAATATTTCTGGATTGTTTCTGCACTATTACTGGTACAAGTTATATTAGGTATTATTACAGCCCATTTTGGTGTTGAAGGTATGGCTTTTTATGGTATACCCATGGGAAATTTTCTTCCTTATGCCATTTCAAGAACCTGGCATATTCAAATTGCCATATTCTGGATTGCAACATCCTGGTTAGCTACAGGTTTGTATTATGCACCTGCTATTTCAGGATATGAACCTAAATTTCAGCGGTTGGGTGTGAACTTTCTTTTTATTGCTTTATTGGCAATCGTAGTGGGTTCTCTGGCCGGTCAATGGATGGGTGTAATGCAGAAACTTGGACTGATGCAAAATTTCTGGTTTGGCCATCAGGGGTATGAGTATGTAGATCTGGGAAGATTTTGGCAGATATTCTTATTTGTAGGACTTATGATTTGGCTGGCATTAATGGCAAGAGCGATCTGGCCTGCATTGATAAAAAAATCGGAAAACAAAAATTTATTGGTATTGTTTTTAATTTCAACGATTGCAATTGGTGCATTTTATGGTGCAGGTCTGATGTGGGGTCAGCAAACCAACCTGGCCATTGCAGAGTACTGGCGTTGGTGGGTAGTGCATTTATGGGTAGAAGGCTTCTTTGAAGTTTTTGCTGCGGTTGTGATTGCCTTTCTTTTTGTAAGGTTACAAATTATCAAAGCAGCCACAGCAACTACAGCTGTGTTATTTTCTACCATTGTTTTCCTTTCAGGAGGTATTCTTGGAACATTTCATCATTTGTATTTTACAGGAACACCAACTGCTGTAATGGCTTTGGGAGCTACTTTTAGTGCACTTGAAGTAGTGCCATTGGTATTAATGGGTTTCGAAGCCTATGATAATTTAAAACTCAGCCAGAGCAACGAATGGATTAAGGCATACAAATGGCCGATTTATTGTTTTATTGCTGTTGCTTTCTGGAACCTGGTAGGAGCCGGTATATTTGGATTCCTGATCAATCCACCGATCGCATTGTATTATATGCAGGGTCTAAACACAACAGCAGTTCATGGTCATACTGCATTGTTCGGCGTTTATGGAATGTTGGGTATAGGTTTGATGTTGTTTGTGTTGCGTGATATGGACAAAGAAAAGGTATGGAATGAAAAATGGATAAGATTTGCTTTCTGGTCTATCAATATTGGTCTTACAGCCATGGTACTGATTAGTGTTCTTCCCATAGGATTATTGCAAACAGTGGCCAGTGTGAAATACGGTTTGTGGTATGCCCGTTCAGCAGAGTTTTTACATCAACCCTTTATGCAAACCCTTAAATGGATGCGTGTTTTTGGTGATACTATTTTTGCAGCAGGAACAATTGCCTTCGTTTATTTTATTTTCGGATTAAAGGGGGGATGGAGTTTAAAAAAGTAAAAACATAAAATAATTTTCAAATTCAAAAATAAACTAAAACTGAGAACCTCATGTCTTTAAAAGGTTCTCAGTTTTTTACAAAATCTATGTTTTTTAGTCTCAAATTATAAAAATCCATTTATCCAATATAAAACCTTATCTTTGCAAAAAAATTAACTACGGACATTTCCCACCCTAAAAAAATATAGTCAGGTTTTGGTTCTCTAAAACATCTACCTTAATAAAAATTATGCCATTTCAATCATTAAACATCATTGAACCTATTCTTAGATCAATCAAACAAGAAGGTTATGAAATCCCTACGCCCATACAAAAAGAAGCGATTCCGATTGTATTGCGTGGAACAGATTTGCTGGGTTGTGCCCAGACAGGAACCGGAAAAACTGCAGCTTTTGCAATTCCCATCCTCCAATTGTTGCATGCAACAAAAACTTATGACAGAAAAAGAAAAATCAGAAGTCTGATTATTACTCCAACCCGAGAATTAGCCATACAGATCAACGAAAGTTTTCTGGCTTATGGTCGTTTTACCGGATTAACAACCACCGTAATTTATGGTGGTGTCAATCAAAACCCTCAAACTTCCACCTTACAGAAAGGTGTGGATATATTGGTAGCCACTCCCGGGCGATTGCTCGATCTGATGAACCAGGGATTTATTTCATTGCGCGACATCCAAATCTTTGTACTGGATGAAGCCGATTGTATGCTCGATATGGGTTTTATACATGATGTAAAAAGAATCATAGCTGCCTTACCTGCTAAACGTCAATCTTTATTTTTCTCGGCAACCATGCCTGCTGAAATAATTAAGCTATCTAATACAATTTTACACCAGCCTTCCAAGGTTGAAATTACACCATCTGCTACACCTGTAGACATTATCAAACAATTTGTTTATTTTGTGGACAATGGTAATAAAACATCTTTGCTTATTGATATACTAAAAGACAGAGATATTAAAACAGCTTTGGTTTTTACCCGTACCAAACATGGAGCCGATAAAGTGGTGAAAATGCTGGAAAAAAGTAAAATCAGTGCAGAAGCCATTCATGGCAATAAATCTCAGAATGCCCGTCAACGTGCGTTAGCTAATTTTAAAGAGCAGACAACAAGGGTGTTGGTTGCAACTGATATTGCTGCACGTGGTATTGACATTGATGATATGGAATTCGTAATCAATTTTGAGATTTCTAACATTCCTGAAACCTATGTTCACCGGATTGGCAGAACAGGTAGGGCAGGAGCCAAGGGAACTGCCTATTCGTTTTGTGATGCTGACGAAAAAGCTTATTTGCGGGATATCGAAAAACTCATCGGAAAGAAAATTCCGGTTGTTGACGATCATCCTTTCCCTTTAATTGATCACCACCCGGTAAAAGCACCCAAACAACAACGAAATAATTCAAATCGATCTCAAAGAAATCCAACAACTTCTACCTCAGATGTAAACAGCAATAAAAAGAAATGGTTTGTGAAAACCAGTGCTGGCACAAGATAGCTAAGTTTAATCATTGGGCTGTAATAAAATGTATTGATTCATCATTTAAAAATGATCAATCAATACATTTTGTATTTTACAGTCAGCTTTTTTTTGCAAATTGAGCTTTTTAATAAGTCTATATTGAATATCACTATTGTCCGTCAAATTTTTACTATAGTAATATTATTGAGATTTCTCACTTCGTTCGAAATGACAATCAATTGTTTATGTTTTGGGTGTGGTAAGAAAGCGGCGAAGCCACTTTCTTACCACACCCTACTATATATCCCTATAATATACTGTCATTCTGAGTGAAGCGAAGAATCTGCATATTTTTATCGGACACTAATGATTGTTTATTATCAATAAATAGAATAAATAATCGTAGTCATATGCTAAATATTAGCTTCTGATGTTTTTTTAGCTGTTTTGTCTGTCTTCCATAAAAAAATATTTTAAATCTTAAAAAATAGTATTTTTGCCATATCAATCATCGCACATCATGAACAAAAAAAACATAGCCCTTTTAGCAGGCGGTAATTCTGGAGAAGCTGAAATATCCTTTAAAAGCGCCCTTATTATTGAGCAAAATATAGATCAGGATTTGTACAATGTCTTTAAAATTAATCTTCACAAAACCGACTGGCATTATATAGATGGTGAAGGCCAACAGCATCAGATCGATAAAAACGATTTCAGTTTAATGCTGAATGGAGAAAAAATAAATTTTGAGTGTGCTTTTATTGCCATTCACGGTACACCCGGTGAAGATGGCATGTTGCAGGGCTATTTCGAATTGCTGCAAATACCTTATACTACCTGTGATCATACTACTTCGGCCATTACATTCAACAAAAGCTATTGCAATAAAATAGTAGCAGCTTCTGGTGTTAATATTTCACATTCTGTTCATTTATTCAATACTCAGGCTTATAATATTCAGCAAATTCTCGAAGAAATTAGCCTGCCTTGTTTTGTTAAACCCAATAACGGGGGCTCCAGTATTGGTATGTCGAAAGTAAACCATGCTCAGGATCTGGAAGCTGCTATTCTAAAAGCCTTTCAAGAAGACAATCAGGTATTGATTGAAGAATTTATTGAGGGCAAAGAACTCAGTTGCGGAATGATTAAAGCCAATGATAAAATACTTGTATTCCCGCTTACCCAGATAATTTCGGAAAACGAATACTTTGATTACGAAGCCAAATACCTGGGAAAGTCAAAAGAAGTAACGCCAGCAGAGGTAGATGAGACCATTGCAATCAAAGTTAAATCAACAGCAACATATCTTTATAATAAACTAAACTGTAAAGGCATTGTCCGATTTGATTTTATACTGAAAAGCAATTCCGAAGACTTGTATTTTCTGGAGGTAAACACTGTTCCAGGTCAGTCTGCCGAAAGTATTGTTCCTCAGCAAATCCGTTCCATGGGCTTAACCATCAGGGAAGTATATACAATGCTGATAGAGGAAAGCATGAAAAAATCATGAAAGATGAATTATCAATTATAAATGAAAATCAAAATATTGATATTTAAAACTGAAATTGTTCACACAATAAGAACCAATCAAAAAAGTGTGATGTAAACTAATAGCTTGTATTCATATAAGTGAATGAAGAAAGCTTCTTAGTTTATAATCAGATGTTTCAGTATTGAATAATAATATATAAGAAGTTCAATGTTAACTATAAAACGAAATATTCATCATTCATCATTTATAACTCATCTTACTGCATTTATCTCTCTTTAACGTATCTTTCATATAGTCTGTATATCAAACCGTCCGCCAAGCCAACCTTGGGGGCAATGATGGATTCAATGCCGGCAGCTTTCATAATGGTTTGAAAAATTTTGGCAGCTGGAACTATTACATCGGCACGATCGGGTCGCATTCCCATTTTTTCGATTCTTTCTTTGAGTGGAATGGCTTTTAATTGCTTGTAAGCATAGGTAAGTTGTGCAAAAGTTAAAGTGTTCTCAATCTGATCTCCGTATAATTTGGTAAGTCTGTTGATATTGCCACCGGTTCCAATACAATTAATGCGTCCAAAATCTTTTTTGAATGCTGCCAGCCATAGTTTCATATTATCCCAGGAAGCCTCTTCTACTTTTTTATTTAAGATTCTCACCGTACCTATATTGAATGAGTTGCAGGTAACAAATTTATGATTTCTAAGGATGGAAATCTCTGTACTTCCACCACCCACATCAATATACATCGTGGTTTTATAATCGTTATTGAATTCAATATCGTTTGAAGAACGGATGATACCTGCTTCTTCCAGTCCATCAATAATTCTGACGTCTAATTTTGCTTCATTTTTAATTCTTTCAATAATTTCTGTATTATTGCCTGCCTCACGCATAGCTGCTGTGGCACAGGCTTCAAAACTAAGAGGATTGTATACATCTATCAGTAGTTTAAAAGCTTCCAGTGTTTTAATCAGTTTTTGAATTCTGTCTTCAGAAACCTTGCCTGTTTTAAAAACATCTTCTCCAAGCCGTAAAGGAATTCTTACCAATGTTGCTTTTGCTGCCGTAGGTTGTTGCAGATCTGAAACATAAACATTGGCAAAAAGTAATCTGACTGCATTGGAACCTATATCAATGGAAGCAAAAAGCATATTTTTATTTTTTTTGAAGGTTTTCCGTATAACGGGTTTTATTAAAATTTTTTATTTTGATAATAAGGGCAATAACTGCTTAAAGAGTGGATATGATAACTATTATTACTTGTTTTTCAAATATTTATAAATCTCAATCTGTGAGCGTATTTTTTCTTCACTTTCAGTTTTTTTGTATTCAATAGGTGTGGTAACACTGATTATGCGTGCTTTTACGTTGTCTTTTAACTGAATCTGTAACATTTCATTTAAGTCTGCCTGGATTTTTTTGTCATAAATCGGTGTAGTAACTTCAATACGATGATCGAAATTTCGCTGCATCCAGTCGGCTGAACCTATGAAATATTTTGGATCGTTGTTATTACAAAAGACAAAAATGCGGGAATGTTCCAGGTAACGGTCTACTATGCTGATAGCTTCAATATTTTCGCTGATACCCGGTAAGCCGGGAACCAGCACACAAATACCTCTTGCGATAATTTTAATATTCACATTGGCCTGGCTGGCTTCATACAATTTATTGATAATTTTATCATCCACAATATTGTTTAATTTTATAATCATCCAGGCTGGTTTGCCTTTTTTTGCATTTCTGATTTCATTGTCAATCTGATGAATGAAAAAACTTCTGGTTTTGAAAGGTGAAACAATAAGGCATTCAAAATCAGGCTGATTGTATTTCGCCTCAAAAAGATGAAAAACCTTGTTTACATCAGAAACTATTTTTTTATTGGCAGTCAACAGATGTTCATCAACATATATTTTTGAAGTAATTTCATTAGGATTACCGGTTCCTATGCAGGCATAATATACATTTTCATTGTTTTCTTTTCGTCTAATCAATATCAGTTTGCAATGTACCTTGTAACCGGGGATATTCTGAATAACTTTTACACCTTCTTCCTGCATAATTCCGGCCCAGTAGATATTGGCTTCTTCATCAAAACGGGCTTGTAATTCAAGATAAACCGTTACTTCTTTTCCGTTACGAACAGCATTGATCAGTGCATTGATTACACGGGAGTCCTTGGCTGCTCGGTAAATAGTCATTTTAATCGATCTGACAGCAGGGTCTATGGAAGCTTCTCTTAATAAGTCAATAATATATTGAAAGGACTGGTAAGGATAATGCAACATGATATCTTTTTTCTTGATGCAATCCAATATTCTTTTACTGAGAGAAAGTTCTTTTGTATAAAGTTTTGGAACTTCCTCGTATCTTAAAGAACTATCACCCAGATTCAGTGGGAAATTCATAAAGTCTTTGAAATTATGATATTTGCCACCTTTTTTCAAAGTGTCTTTTTTCTTGATGGTGAATTTTCTAACCAGACGATCCAGTAGCGCCAACGGAATGTTTTCATCATACACAAATCTGACGGTAGCTCCTCTTTTTCTTTGTTTGATACTGTCACTGATTTTTTCAAGATAACTTTTTGAAACATCATTGTCAAGATCTAATTCTGCATCACGGGTAAATTTAATGGTATATGCTTCGTAAATATCAAAACCGAAAATTGAGAAAATGTCTGAAAGACAATACCGTATCACATCATCAAGCAAAATTATATATTTATTGTTATCTCCGTTTGAAGGTAAAATCAAAAAACGTGAAACACGGTATGTTGGTATTTCTATTAGAGCATATTTTTCAATACCAGGTTGTTTGCTGAATTTGAGATCTATTGCCAGATATATAGATTTATCACGCAATGTAGCGAAATTGTATAACTGGTCTAGCATAATCGGAAAAAGATGTTGACGCACTTCTTCTCTGAAATATTTCTTTACATAGATTCCTTGTTCAGCAGATAATTGTGTTTCATCAATAATATGGATTTTTTCGTTTGCAAGTTCAATTTTAATGCTTTCATAGGTATTGTAAAATTCAGTTTGAAGTAAAGAAATTTTCTGATCAATTTCTTTAAGTATTTTTTGGGGATTTGCTTCAGTATCCTCACTGGGATGTACTTCCTGAAGTTTAAGTATCCGGTTTAATGTAGCTACCCTCACCCTGAAAAATTCGTCCTGATTATTTGAATAAATTCCAAGAAAAATCAATCGTTCCAAAAGCGGTGTGGATGCATCTTTGGCTTCCTGCAATACTCTTTCGTTGAATTGCAGCCAGCTGATTTCTCTGTTGATATATTTCTGAAATTTATATGACATGATAAATATGTTAAATATTATAGCTCTTTAGGGCGGATTATATAATTTTCAAGATTTTCAGCAGTTGCAATTTCATTCCAGTTATCAGTTTCAAATACAACACATACTAATCCGGAAGTAGGTAGATTGTCAATTTTTTCATCTAAAAAATAATTGGCGATATTGGTAAAAGTAGGATTGTGACCAAAAAGTATGGCGCAATTGTATTCATTGGGGATTCCATAAATTGTATTGAACAGGTTATCAATACCTGAACCGTATATTTTTTTATCAATTTGAATTTTTTCTTCCTGATAACCAATTTTTTTGGCAATAATCTGAGCTGTATGAAGCGCCCTGTTAGCATGGCTGGAAATAATGAGGTCAGCTTTTACATTTTTTTCTTTTAAGTAATTGCCTATTTTTTTACTTCTTTTTATACCCTTTTCAATCAATGGTCGTTCTTCATCAGATAGATTCGTAAATTCCCAGGATGATTTTGCATGTCGGATTATATATAAAGTTTTCATCATTAACTGTTTATTAAAAAATTATGTATTTATAGTTTTTTTATTTACTTTTGAACTATCTTTTTCAAAAATAATTCAAATTATGATAAGTCAAGCTTATTTTTTTGAAAAATTTGATTTTTAAGGATTATTCCTATTATAATCAATTGTTTAGATATTGAAATAATATTAAAATGAAAAAAATACTAGTGGTACAAACAGCTTCTTTGGGTGATGTTATCCTAACTACTCCCTTGCTCGAAAAACTACACTTTTTGTATCCCGATGCTGCTATAGATTTCTTACTAAAAAAAGGTAATGAAACTTTGTTTGCTTCGCATCCTTATATTTATAATTTATTGATTTGGGATAAATCCAAAAGTAAATATAAACATTTACTGCAATTGATAAAAACAGTTAGAAGCGAGAAATATGATTTAGTTGTGAACGTTCAGCGATTTGCTACAACCGGTCTGATTACTTTATTGTCGAATGCTGCTGTTACAATAGGGTTTGATAAAAACCCATTTTCGTTTTTTTTTAGTAAAAGAATTCAACATAAAATTGAAAAAAAACACAAAGGAATACATGAAATTGAGCGTAATATGGAATTATTGGCTTATTTGCCCTGTAAAGAAAAATTTCTGATAAAATTGTATCCTTCCGGCAAAGATTTAGCCCATGTATCTCAATTTAAAACTGTAAAATATATTTGTATAGCACCCGCATCTTTATGGAAAACCAAGCAGTTTCCTGCAGAAAGATGGGTTGAATTTATGAAAATCATTGACAATGAAATACGTATATATTTACTGGGTTCAAAAACCGATACCTTTCTTTGTGATGAAATTATTAAGCAATCAGCTCATCTAAATGCTTTAAACTTATGTGGTAAGTTAAGCTTGCTGGAGTCAGCTGCATTGATGAAAGATGCTGCTATGAATTATGTAAATGATTCATCCCCTTTACATTTGGCTTCCTCAGTCAATGCTAACGTTACAGCTATTTTTTGTTCTACTGTACCTGAATTTGGCTTTGGCCCTTTAAGTGACAACTCCTTAGTGGTAGAAGTAAAAGAAAAACTCAGTTGCCGTCCCTGTGGATTACATGGGTATAGGGAATGTCCTGAGAAACATTTTAATTGTGCTGTTAAAATAGATATAAATCTACTAAAATCACGTTTAAGTAATGATTAATAGCTTGATGGAAACAGATATTAAAAATGCTGTAAAAGTACTTGAAAACGGAGGGGTTATCCTTTATCCAACAGACACAATCTGGGGAATTGGATGTGATGCCACAAATAAATATGCTGTTGAAAAAATATTTCAGATTAAAAGGCGTGAGAAAGAAAAAAGCATGATTGTTTTAATCGAAAGTATTGATGAATTAAAAAAATATGTTGGTAATGTTCCATCAATAGCCTATGAATTAATTGCTGACACAGATCGCCCGCTGACCCTGATCTATTCCAATGCAATGAACCTCGCTGAAAATATCATTGCTGTTGATGGTAGTGTAGCAGCCAGAATTCCGGATCATGAATTTTGCCAGCGCCTGCTTAAAACATTTGGTAAGCCAATTGTATCTACATCTGCAAATTTTTCAGGCGATGCAAATGCGGTAAGTTTTGATAAAATATCAGCAGGATTATTACCTCAGGTGGATTATATCGTTCAGATAATGCACAATGTAATTATTGATGTAAAGCCTTCACGTATACTGAAATTAAATAACGAAGGCGGATTTAAAATTATTAGAGATTAAAAACATGGAAAAAATTAAAAAAAAGTATTCAAACGGAGAGGTAACTATTATGTGGGAGCCTGATTTATGCGATCATTCTTCAATTTGTTACAGGAGTTTACCCAATGTATTTAAACTTTCATCCCGCCCCTGGATAGATGCAAATGCTGCAACCACAGATGAGATCATCAAAACAGTTAAAAGATGTCCTACAAGGGCACTTACATATGAATTAAATGAGAATTTTGAAGAGAAACCTGATGAGATTGAAACAAAAGCCACTATAACAATTATACAAGATGGTC
Source organism: uncultured Bacteroidales bacterium (assembly GCA_903899825.1). Taxonomy (GTDB): domain Bacteria; phylum Bacteroidota; class Bacteroidia; order Bacteroidales; family JACABE01; genus JACABE01. The sequence goes on from CAIUKU010000498.1 coordinate 11,112, forward strand.
CTTATCTGGTAAGTGGGAATTTCAAAGTTTTGGATATTGATGGCAATGAGATTGTTTGTAAAGGAAATGCTGCTTTATGCAGATGCGGAGTATCACAAAAAAAACCATTTTGTGATGGAGCCCATCATCGAATTGGGTTTAAAGATGAATAAATAAAAATGAAGAAATGAGAAAATATCAATTACTGATTGTTTTATTCTTACTTCAATTATCATTAATTGCTCAAAATAACTATGTAAAAGATAGTCTGAAAGTTTCTGATTCTCAAAGGAAACTAAATGGATTTTTGACAATGTTAACTGATTATACAATCAATGAACATCATCATTTTGCCATGACGGGAATAGGAGGTGCATTTTTAATCAACAATAAATATTATTTCGGAGCTTATGGTTTAGGCTTAATTTCTTCTTTAAAAGGTTCAGATTTTATTACATATCACACTATGAATGATTTGCAATTAAATTATGCTCATGGCGGATTATGGTTAGGTATAATTGATGCTCCCTGCAATAAGCTCCATTTTACTTTTAATATAAAAATAGGATGGGGAGCTTTATTTATGTACAATCCGAATAACATCATTAATTTTAATGAAAAGAGAGATCAGTTCATAGTAGTAACACCTGAATTTCAAACAAACTTAATAATGACAAATTGGTTAAGAGCTGATGTTGGGATTGGTGTCCGTTTTTTGTCAGGAATCTCCGTTTCTTATAAAGATGCAAACGGAAATTTAATAAATGTTTATAATTCATCAGATTTTGAAGGCTTTATAGCATCTTTAACTTTTAGTTTTGGTAGTTTTTGTAGTAAAATATCTCATTAATTTTTAAACTGAATTGTTTTTTTTAATATTCGTTCTTTCAAAGCATTCTTTCAAATCGAAATCTATAAATAAATCATTAAACCATTGCGGGCAATTGCATGGCTTCATAGTATTCTGATGTACAAATGCCAATATTGTTTCTCCTTGGTTGATCAAAACATTCATTTCATTATATAGTTCATAATAAAATTTTATTTTTACACCTGGTTTTTCTTTTATAATGGTTTTAATTGTTAATATATCATCATATAATGCCGGTTTTTTGAAATTAATAATCAACTGAATAACTGGCATCATTATGCCTGAGTCTTCTAATGCTTTATAACTGCTGTCTAATTTCCTGAGTGCCTCAACTCTTCCGACTTCATAATATTGAGCACAATTACCATAATAAACATAACCCATTTTATCCGTTTCAGCATACCGGACTCTAACTTTCGTTTCAGAAATAAACATTTTTTATTTGCAAAAATAATAAAAATGATTTAATTTTAATTTCATTAAATGCATATTAGAGTGTAAGGTATTGAAATTAAGTAATATAATAAACACTTCTTGCTTTGTAGGGAATATCCTACAATTATTCAGGGATACCCTACAATAGAATAACTATTATTAAGACTACATTTGCCAAAATTTGATATTTATGGGTGATTTTTATGTTTATACATCTTTGGCAGGAATTCTCCTCTCTGTTATAATTATGTTTCGTGGAAGTTGGTATAACAAAGCAAATCTTTTTTATAAAACATTATTTAGAATGTTTATAAATTTCAGATTTATGAAAAAAAATATTTTTTTATCTTATTTTTGTTGTATCATTGTAAGGATTTAAAAAAAGTGATTGAAAATATTTAATATGCTGTAAATAAAATAC
>CAIUKU010000499.1 GCA_903899825.1 uncultured Bacteroidales bacterium
GTATTTTATTAGTAATAACACTTATTTGATAATTCAATTTAGGTGCATCTGGATAATCCGGAAAAATAAGATTTTGCTTTTTGTCGCAAAAGTCTTTACTGATTTCAATTCCTGTACTAAATAAAGTCTTTGTTCCTTTATAAAGATACTTAACATACAGATGATTATTTTTGACTTCCAAGGTAATTTTAGACAACATTTTTAAAAATTTAGTCGCTTTTTAGTCGCTAATTTGATGGTTTTTTGCTGAAAAATGTATGGAAATAAGACAGAAATCAGTGCTAAGAAAATACAGGCTGGATAGCACAGTAGCCGCAACTACCTGATTATATGAAATAAAAAATGGGTAAGCCCCTTATATCGCACCGCTCAACCACTTACCCTTGCTATCTTCCATAGTTACCTTATACTTATATAATACATATTTTCAGGTATTTACAAAGTATTATTTCCCATTGTAACATTTTGGTTGCAAAAAAACTATACAAAGAACTTATTATTTGCGTGGTTGATAATTCTGATGATTAATTAACTGATGATATATTATTTTATTATTATTTCACCCCCTATTATATATAGGTGTTTAGTTGGTTTATGTTTGAACCATATCTATGGTTGGACGCTGATGTAGTTTATAATGCTTCCGTACTTTGCATACAAGGTTCAAAGATACATCCAATCTACCTGCAATATCCCGTGTTGACTTACCTTTATTCAATAGCGATATTACTTCCTTTGACTTTGGCTTTCCCAAAAATTGCTTGATGGTTTCATTGGTTCCAGGTTCCCGTCCAAGCTTGCCACCATTTAACAGGTAAGCATCACGCCCCATCTTGGTTCTTGTTTTCAGGTTTTCCAGTTCCATAGAATAAAGACTGGACATTATTGAAGTTATTAATCCCCATACTTCATTCTTCTTACCACCGACCCTGCTGCATAGATTGCCCAAAGAACGGATTACTATATTTACATTATTCTTATCCAGCGTATCCAAAGTATTAAGTACATCGATTGTATTTCGACCAATATCCCGAAGTTCTTCCACCACAATTTCCTGCAACTTCCCTGCTTCAGCCAATTCGATAACTTTCATTCCATTGGTTCTGGATTTAAATGCCAGGGTTCCTGAAATGCCTTGGTCGAACAACACTAAATCGTATTTATTGGTATCAGTTGCAAATCTATTCCCGTGCTGTGCACTGGTTGATGTTCTTTGGTATTTAACTATCATAAAGTGTTGTTCTTTTGGTTTAAGAATTAATATACATCAAAGTACGATAGATTTTCAATAACTACCAAGTTTATTTTTAATATCTGGACCAGTATTGTGTATGCATTTATTCCTTGATTTATAGTACAACGATTGCAACATAACAACTAGCGCTGTGGCAGAAACGAAGTTTCTGCATTAAAAACAATTTCTTCCAGAAATCATTTTTAATTATTCCTTTTAATTTTTAATAAATTCTGAAAGGATTACTGTAACTAATTCAATGAAAATAGGCTTCCCACTGTGTATTGATTGTCCTGGTTGCGGCATTCAATCATCATCTGCATACTTTATCATCATAATGTATTTATTTTTGATATTTCGTAATAATTGATGATTTTTCCATTCTTTTTTGATATATATAATTGACCAGTTCTACTGTTCAAGTCTTATATACTTAAAAGGGGGTACTGTGGTGGTTACCCCCTTTTTTTGAAAAAAGTTTTAATAAATACGAAAATAAAAGTAGTTTTTGAAAATTTTCTGATATATATATAAAAGGGATTATTAAAATTTCCTGAAATATATAAGATTAATTTAAAAACCACCACATGACTACACAATTAAATGTCTACAAGACAATCACAAACCCGACAGTTTTCAAAACCACAACTATTGATACATGGTTAAGCGGGATAAAACATAGTAATCTATATTCTGACATAATATGTAATGCTAGATTACTTCCGAAAGCAGATCGTGAACCAATAAAAAAAACACTACCTGCGATTACCTACAACTTTTTGTATGATAAATATAAAAAAGATGATAATATAATTTCATCTACGGGTTTCCTATATATTGATTTGGATATTGATGAACGTAATGATAATATATCATTTGATATTGATTCTATTGATAAATCCAAAATTTATTCATATTACCATTCTTTTGGTGGGAAAGGATATTCAATCATAGTGAAAGTTGAAGGACTAACACATGATAATTTTAAAACATCATATTTGTATATCGTAAATGACCTAAATATATCTGAATTTGTAGATAAGAATGCAATTAAAGCTAGCCAATTCAATGTTCTTAGTTATGATTATAATATATTTATTAATAAGAATGCTGTTTGTTATGACGTGAATATATTTAATAAAACTGACACAACACATATAGTACAAAAGGAAAAAGTATTACTTCCAAAAACTGACACAACACATATAGTACGAAGTACAAAAGAAGTTTTTCAAAAAGAAAAACTGACACAACATATATTAAGATTAAAGGAAAGGGACATTGGTGGTTGTGTCAGTTTTTTGAAACTTAAATTTAAAAATGAACTTGAAACATATAATGAAGATTGTATTTATATCCCCAATGGAAAAGAATTCTACGAATGCTTTATACCATTTACCAAGCTGGGTACTATTAGAAAATTAAAATCAGGTGAACGTCATAAAGTTCTTTCTATGTATACAAATAATCTATTATGTTTAAACCCTACAATCACTTTAAAGCAGGCAATAGTAACTTTAGTTGCGGTTGCTGCTAAGACCTGTATTGAAGCTGTACCAAATAAAGATATAGAAGAAATCGTAAAATATAAATATAAAGAATTAGAATCTGGCAATTTGAAGCCAGTTAGTGTTAAATTGAAAAAATACTGGGTAGACCCATCTACTGATGATAAATTTGATAAGTATAATAAAAAAAGAAAAGAATATGTATTAAATGCATTGATGGAATTTTTCGGTGATGAAATCTGTAACACTGATGATAAAGTTACCTATAAATATATAGCCAATAAAATTGGTGTATGTGAAAGAACAATACATCGGAATCTTACAATAGAATATAAAACCATTATAAAAGAACATAACAACTATCGTAAAAAAACTATCTGAATACTGCAATGTTGTCGTCATAGGAACAGATATGCATCAACTGATATCGATGCTGTGATAGCAATAGTATCTGTAAATTAACCCTTATAATGCATCTACCAGCACACAATACTTATACAGAAATCTTACAGTAAATCCGGTTGGTTCCTGGTATAATGATGCCACCTGTGGCATCTTCCAATGTAATTGATGGAAATAATGCCACAGTGTTATAACCATTATCATATCGCTTCCGCTAGCTTCTATAAGGCAGCCCAAGAACCAATACTTTAAAATTATGGTTGGTTCCAGGTATAATGCTTTATGCAACCCTTAACATCAATTACTAGCTGTAGATGGTAATGATGCCGCAGTTGTATATTATACATGATCTGCATACACCTGCATTCCGGACATCTTAATTATTATATAGTGTATCGAACTAAATATCCCTGATGTGATTAATACGTGTTAGGGTGGGTACTTGATTGATAATATGCGGTGGGTCGAATTGTAATTAAGTTATGTTAATTCTTAATTTTATTCTTACTTCTTGTTAATAGATAATTAAAAAGTATTACTTTTGAATTTGAAAAATTAATACTATAAATATATTACTTATTTAGCAATGAAATAAATCGTTTCTAATTTTTATCTGAAAATTA
>CAIUKU010000500.1 GCA_903899825.1 uncultured Bacteroidales bacterium
TGCAGTCTTGATTTTTTGTAACTTTTTGATCAAGCAAAAAGTTAAAAATAAATAAGTTACGATAATTATTGTAAAAATAAAAGGATTTAAAAGAAATTTTTATTAAAATGCACTCAGCTAGTACTTAATGTCTATATATTCAATATATAATAGAAAATAGAACGCTAAACTAAACTACAACCTATTATTTTAATTTCCCCAATGCTTCTTTAATACGTTTCACAGCTTCTATCAGATTTTCATTGGAAGTGGCATACGAAAACCTCACACAATTAGGATCTCCGAATGCAGCTCCTGAAACCAACGCTACATATACAGTATTTAATAAATACATACATAATTCCTCTCCACCATTAATTACAGTATCTCCATAAGATTTTCCATAATAATAAGATACATCAGGAAAAACATAAAAAGCACCCTGAGGTTGATTGGTTTTGATACCGGGAATTTCTTTTAATAAGGAAATTAGTAAATCACGTCTTTCGCGGAAAGCAGCCAGCATCATTTTTAAATCTTTCGATTCTTTTGGATTGCATTCCATGGCATGAAGTGTTGCCCGTTGTGCAATTGAGCTTGGAGCTGAAGTAATCTGTCCCTGCAATTTATCACATGCTTTTGCTATAAAAGTGGGAGCAGCCATATAGCCTATCCTCCAGCCTGTCATGGCAAAGCCTTTGGAAACCCCATTAACGGTAATTACCCGATCTTTAATAAAATCAAACTGGGCTATGCTTTCGTGTTGACCACCAAAATTGATGAGTTCATAAATTTCGTCGGCAAGGATGTAAATATTTTCATGTTTTGCTATCACATCTGCAATGGCTTTTAATTCTTCACGGGTATAAACTGAACCTGTTGGATTACAGGGACTGCTGAACATAAATAACCTTGTCTTCGGTGTTATGGCAGCTGCTACCTGTTGAGCTGTAATTTTAAAATCCTGTTCTATCGGAGCATTGATGTATACCGCATTACCTTCTGCTAATTTGATAATTTCTTTATAGGAAACCCAGTAAGGCGCAGGTACAATTACTTCGTCTCCGGGGTTAACCAGACTTAATACAACATTGGCCAACGATTGCTTGGCACCGTTGGAAACTACAATTTGTTCAGGCTTGAAATCTAAATTATTGTCTCGTTTTAATTTGCGGCAAATAGCCTGACGAAGATCCAAATATCCTGAAACAGGGGTGTAGTGAGAGAAATTATCATCAATTGCTTTTTGGGCATACGTTTTTATATCCAATGGAGTATCAAAATCGGGTTCACCTATACTTAAATTAATTACATTGTGTCCCAATGCCTGTAACTCTCTGCTTTTTTGTGTCATGGCCAATGTTTCCGATTCAGAAAGACTGTTGATCCTGTTTGATAAAATGTTCATATTAGGTAGTTTTTAGATTTTGAGACAAAATTAGAAAAAAAAATATTCTTTAAGTGAAAAATTGAAATTTATTTGTTAGCCAATTCACAATACTTGTTTTCAGGCAAACCCTGACAGGGTTTCAAACCCTGTCAGGGTTGGAAATATATGATTTAAAAAAAATACATGCATCATCTTTTAGCACTAAATAAAAAATGTTTTTTGAATTTAAATGTTGTATCTTTGTTTTGATATATAATTGACATAAATAAAATATGTTTATTATGAAATGTCCATCCCGAAACTTCGGGAACAACGAAAAAAAATATCATGGACATTCCACGGGCGAAACTTGAGTAAAAAATAATAAATTTGAATAATCTAAATATGACAATTACAGTGATTTAACAAAATATAAACACATGAAATAGCCATAAGAATAAAGTTCATTCAAACCGAGAATGATATTATATGGCGTATTCCATTTGACAATTAAATACTTGTAAAAATAATAACAAATGAAAAATCACATTCTTATTTTTTGTCTTATTTCTTTTACAATCAGCTTATATTCGCAAGACAAGCCTAAAACTGTTTATATTGTGAGTGAATCTGTTGGTTTAAATTCATTTACCAATTGGAGGAAAGATTATCAGCATGAAGGATGGGTGTTGGAAGTCCAACTAGAAAGAATAAAGGATTCTTCCAGACAAAGTACTTTGTTCCGTTTTTCTTCAGCTTATTTCAAAAGCAAAGATCTTAATTTGTCGGAAAATAAATTTTTAACAAGCTTACATACAATAGGAAGGCTTTATATATCAAAACAATATTTGTTTAAAACATATTTGCAGATAGGTGTTTTAGAAACGTTTACGACGAGTAATATTGAGATTGGCGCTATTGTGGGAGGTGGTTTACATATAGGTAAATTCAGGAAAAATAACCTGACATTGGAAATTAACCATATATGGCATACCGGAGGGTTTAATTATTTAAATATTCAAATTGGATTTAGTTCTGATATAGATAATTTATTCCGATAAATTATTAAAAAATTGAACACCTGATAGAGAAGTATATTGTAACTTTTCTTTACAAATCTCGTCTTTAGTGTATGTAATTATTTTATATCTTTGCTTATATAACTAATATCGCTATTTATGAATGAATTTTCAAATAAATCAAACCCAATCATTACATCTAAGCCATCCATTATATTTCAAATTCTTTTTCTCTTTTTATTTTACTTTTTAAATCTTTCTGTTATTTTCGCTCAAACCGGCATCAAAGGTCATATTAAAGATAACAAAGGCAAACCGCTGGCTTATGCAACCCTCTATATAAAAGAACTCAAAACAGGAACAGTGGCCAATGAAAATGGTTATTTTGAGTATACCTGCCGTCCGGGAGCGTATCAGATCGATTTTCGCTGTCTGGGTTATCAGTCAGTAAGTAAACAGCTTACCGTACAGCAAGCCTATACCTCTATGGATGTCAGATTGAACGAACAAATGATAGAGCTGAAAACAGTTAACATTGTTGCTTCATCGGAAGACCCGGCCTATAGTATTATGCGGAAAGCAGTTGCAGCCTCCTATTATTACCGTATGATAGTGAAAGCCTATGATGCAGATTTGTACATCAAAGGAAGCGGTGAAATTAAGATGCCTCGCATTGTTTACAGATTAGGAAAATCAGAAGGTTTTGATACTGTCGAGTATTTTACCAATGAATCGTATAATCATATTCGCTACGAATACCCTAATAAGTACAAACAGCGCGTGATTTCAGCCAGAGACAACAGCAGTGATAGTTCTGCATCTATGGTAGCTAATTTCATCAATGCCAGTATATATGAACCTGATTTCGCCGGAACGATTTCTCCGCTGTCTCCTTCTGCTTTTTCTTTTTACAGGTTTAAACTCATCAATACCTTTACCGATAAAGGAAATGAAATTCATAAAATCAGTGTAATCCCCCGTAGCAAAGGGAGCAATGTTTTTAGCGGAGAAATTTATATTGTTGATAAAATCTGGTGTGTTTACAATTTTAATCTTAAAACCCATGTTCAGGGATTTGAATTTATTATTAATCAAATGTTTGCTGCAGTTAATGATAAAACATGGGTGCCTATCAACCAGCAATACAATATTAAAGGACAGTTTTTTGGTGTTCGGATTGCCTGGAAATACCTTGCTTCTTTAAGCGATTATCAACTGGAAATCAACGATTCACTTGAATTTGATAAACTGACATTGATAGATGAAAAAACAGAAAATGAATATGCAAAAGCTATGGAAGAAGAGCGAAAATTAAAAAAACTCAAACCTGTAATTACTTCTGATACCAATACAGTCTCAAAAGAGGAAGAAAAATTTACGCTCTCTGATTTTAAACGCAGCATGAAAGCGTATGAAAAAAAAGCCAGAAAAAAAGAAAAAGAACCTGAAGTTGTCAGAGATTATACGATGATTATTGACTCCATGGCTTTTAAAAAAAATACTCAATTCTGGGATTCTATCCGCCCCATCCCGCTAACTTCAACCGAAACCAAACGCAGCCTTGATTTTAAAATGGATAGTATAAAAGCTGTCAGAAAAAGCGATACCGCATCTGCTGCAGTTTTCGGGAAAACACTGGGAGGATTGATTTTTGGTAAGACTTTTACCCTCAGTAAAAACTGGAGACTCAAATATCCTTCTCCTTTGATTAATTTTAATTTTAACACGGTTGAAGGTTTTAATCTTGATATTCCAATTGAATTGCAATACAGATTAAAAGGGAGTACTGTTTTTAATATTAAACCCGAAATAAGATACGGTTTCAGTAGTGAGCGTTTTTCTGCTGCCACAAGTTTTTGCTATTATTTTATAAATACCTTTCATAAAAAAACATATCTCAAATTCAATGTCGGAAGACAAATCAGGCAATTCAATCCTGAGGAAGCAATTTTCCCGTTTTTTAATACCTTAACCACGCTTTTAGGCAGGAAAAACTATATGAAAGTCTATCAAAATGATATAGCAGCATTGGAGTACAAAACCTATCTTTCAGACAAACTAAGACTAAAAACCAGCATAGGATGGGCTGAACGAAGCCCTTTGTATAATCAAACCAATTTTAGCTGGATCAAATCAAAAGATCGTCCGTATACACCGAATGCACCCCTGAATATTGAAACTATTAACAGCGATTTTAATACACATCAGGCTGTTTTGCTGGGTTTAAAAATGGAATATCACCCAGTTGTAAAATATCGCAAATACAATGGTGTTAAAGAGCCTATGTTAAACTTATTCCCCTTGCTTATTTTTGAATACAACGGCGGATTGAAAAATGTAATGGGAAGTGATGTTGGTTTTCATCGGGTTGAAGCTAGTTTTCAGCATCAGCTGGAAGGTTACCGCCGGACGCTTAACTTTAGAGCTTTTGGAGGAAATACTTTTGCTGAGAAAAATCTGAGTTTTATTGATTATAAACATTTCAACGGTAACCGGATAGCAGTTGATATCTCTGATCCGATGAACAGCTATCGCCTCCTGGATTACTACCACTACAGTACACAAAATGCATATCTTGGATTGCATGCCAACCTTAGTATGAAAAAGTTTTTGCTCACTCAGTTGTTCTGGCTGAATATTACGGGAGTTCGCGAAAGTGTATCTTTCAATTATTTAAAAACAGAAAATTCACCTCATTATTTTGAATTGGGCTATGGCCTCGAAAATATGCTGAAAATATTTAAGCTAGAAGTATTTACAAGTTTCAATGATGGAAAATACAAAGAATTTGGTATTAAACTGGGCATTTCTATGGGTGGAGCAATAAGATTCGACAGTGGAGATGACTAAATCTTATAAATTTTTCATCTGTTTATAATTTGTTATTTGTCTGTATTTCATTAATTTGATTATCTTAAACCTAACAGGTTTCAAAAACCTGTTAGGTTTTCCCGGAATAATCATCAGTCTGTATGTCAAAATTATTTTGGCATAAATGTTTCATATGTTTAAATTATGTTTGTTTGTTGATTTATATTTATTTAAAAATGTTACAAAACACTAAAAAAGTTAAAATTTCATTTTCATGCTCAAATTTGGAACACAGATAACGCGGATCTCGCCTTTGGCAAGAAACGCTGATTTACGCTGATTTTAAATCCGTTTTATCTGTGTTTTCCTTTAGGAATCCGCGTCATCAGCGTACTCTTTTTTTAATTTTAATTTTTTCAATGGTTTATGTTTTCTCAATAATCATTCTCTTGTGTGTCAAAATTGTTTTGTCATGAATGTTTCATCTATTTAATTTTTATTAAATAACTGAAATATTAATTGTTAAGTTTGTTATGTTTACTAATACTATTAAAATTTCGCTCTCGCCTTCACGAGACCAAATAAACATCCTATTATGTATGAATATTTCGCATGGCTCGTTTCATTTCAAAAATAATTAAAAACTACTTTTTTTATCAGAGATAAATCCTAAATTTGCATACTATTAACATGATATATATCATTCAATTTTGCAAATAAGTTTTTATGAAGAAGAAACTATTAATCAGGGATTTAACTTTACGTGACGGGCAACAATCCTTGTTTGCTACCCGTATGACACAAGCACAGGTGGACAGTGTGTTGCCATTGTTTAAAGAAGCTAATTTTTATGCCATGGAAGTATGGGGCGGAGCCGTTCCTGATTCTATCATGCGTTTTTTAAATGAAAATCCCTGGGAACGTCTCGAAAAAATAAAAACTGCCATTGGTGATTCCTCTAAACTTACGGCTTTGTCCCGCGGACGTAACCTGTTTGGTTATAATCCTTATCCGGAAGAAGTAATTGAAGGTTTCAACCGTAATGCCATTCAATCGGGGATTGACATTATGCGTATTTTCGATGCATTGAATGATGTAAGCAATATGAAATCTACCATTGATATTGTTAAAAAGAATGGTGGTATTGCCGATTGTACGGTATGTTATACGGTAGATCCAAAGTTTACCCCCAAACAAAAGATCAAAGCCTTATTGCATCTGAAAACCTTACCTCACGATATTTTTACAATTGATTATTTTGTGGGCAAAGCCAAAGAACTCGAAGCCATGGGTGCAGATATGATCAGTGTGAAAGACATGGCAGGTTTAATTCCTCCCAATCAGTCGGGTGAATTAATAGCCCGTTTAAAAAAAGAAATCAAAATACCCATTGATTTTCATACCCACTGTACACCCGGATATGGTCTGGCTGCTGCGTTGATGGCTATCATTAACGGAGTGGATATTATTGATACATCTATCATGAACTTTGCCGGCGGGCCAGCTGCACATGCTTTTGAAATCATTCAGTTGTTTGCAGATAAACTGGGACTGGATACAGGCGTTAATTTAGAAGTAGTAGTTAAAATAAACAAAGAACTCAAAGCCATACGGCACGAGATGGCAGATTATGACAGCTACAAAATCTTTCCGACAGAATTTAATATTTGCAGGGACGAATTGCCAAAAGAAGTGGATAAAATGTTTGATATGGCCATCGCTTTTGCCAAAGCCAATAAAGAAGATGACCTTCTGCAGCAAACACAAAGCATTGAACGCTTTTTTAACTTTCCTGCTCCTGATGAAATGGTGAAAAATGCAGAAATACCCGGTGGTATGTATACCAATATGTTGTCTCAATTGAAACAGCTAAAATTAGACCAGCTCTTACCCAGGGTGTTGGAATTGGTACCCATGGTCAGAGTGGCTGCCGGTTGTCCTCCTTTGGTCACACCAACCAGTCAGATTGTAGGTGTGCAGGCTGTTAATTGTGTGATTGATGAAAACAAAGGATTGCCTCCATATACTACCAAATCAATTCAATTTGTAAATCTGGTGAAAGGTAATTATGGTAAAACACCATTGCCTATAGATCCAGAGTTCAGAATGAAAGTAGCCGGTGTAAAGGAAGAAATACCTTACAATACTGCTAATTATAAAAAGCAGGAAAATACAGTTTTTCCAGAATACGGAGATTTGGTGCTGGCCGAAAACGAAAAAGATGAATTACTGCTTGAATTGTTTCCTTCTGTGGCCCGTGATTTTTTGAAAAAGAAGGTTGTAGAAAAATATTTGAATGACATTTATGCCATCGAAGAAGAAAAACGCAGAAAAATAGAAGAAGAAAAAGCAAGTTATGCAGCCTTGTCACCTGAAGAAAAGGAAATGCGCCTGAATTATGGCTTGTACCATTATTAATTTCAATTCATTTTATATTTAGCTGAACAAAACGAATTGTTTAAACTGTTCAGGTGAAACATTCATCTAGCATAAAGTGAGAAACAATAGAATGCTTATTCCAGAAAACCTAACAGGTTTTCAAAACCTGTTAGGTTTAAACTATGAGTTTAAGTTTTCAGGTAAACTGTTTTTAAGAAAGCATTAAAATATAATACTATTGAGTTTTTGTCAAGGGAACTGTAAAAATTATTCATGAACAAATCAAAATAAAATCTGTTAGATGCTTCAATGAAAAATAAAATAGCCGGTTTTAAGTCTTACCTTTCAATGGTAAAATTTGCACACACCATTTTTGCCATGCCTTTTGCATTACTCGGGTTTTTTATGGGTGAAGCCAGCAGTCATAACTTTAGATGGGGAACGTTAATTTTGGTAGTTTTATGCATGGTGTTTGCACGCAATGCAGCCATGGGTTTTAACCGTTTTATCGACAGAAGGTTTGATGCTGCCAATCAACGTACTGCCGGCCGCGAAATTCCGGCAGGCATCATAAAGCCATTCAATGCCCTTGCTTTTGTGATACTGAACTCTGTTTTGTTTATTCTGTGCAGTTTTTTTCTGAATGAAAATAAATTGGCATTTTATCTTTCACCCCTGGCCCTTTTAGTGATTTTAGGATACAGCCTCTGCAAAAGATTTACAGCCTACAGCCATATTGTATTGGGTTTAGGGCTGGCGCTGGCTCCCATTGGAGCATATATTGCTGTTTGTGGCGAATTTGCTGTCTTACCCATATTACTCTCTTTCATGGTGCTATTTTGGGTGAGCGGATTTGACATCATTTACGCATTGCAGGACATTGATTTCGATAAATCCCAACAACTTAAATCAATTCCGGCTCGACTGGGTATATATAATTCTTTGATATTTTCATCAGTTTTGCATTTATTGTCTTTTCTGCTTATCATAGCCATTGGAATCCTGGGTGAATGGCATATTTATTACTGGATAGGAGGGGGCATTTTTAGTTTTTTATTGCTTTATCAACACCTTATCGTAAAAACGGATAACCTAAGCCGTATCAATCTCGCTTTTTTTACCACCAACGGTGTTGCCAGTATTGTTTTTGGTTTTTTTGGAGTATTAGACCTGCTGCTTCGTTAATTGGTTATTTGTAATTAGTTATTTGTAAATAGTTATTTGTAATTTATATTTCAACAGCTTAATACTTAAAACTTAATTGTTACATATCATAAGTTCGTTTACATTCTAAAGAACTACTACTATACCAGAAGTTCGTTTACAAATCCCTTAAGGGATTGCCGCTCTAAGGCGTATAAAATATCAGAAGTTCATTGACATATTGCATATATAAATTTTAAGACAAAGACATTATAAACGGGAATATATGATGTACTGTATTGTTTTGCATCACAACCAACAAATGTTTTTCAATAATAATTTGAGCTACAACATAACTATAAATCAACTCTTTTTTCAAAATAAAAGTAGTATTTAGAACATTTAATTTCTGGTCACTTCTAATGAAACGAATGAAATTTATTTTTCCTTCTTCAATCATAATCTTACTACTCAAATCAATATTCTTTGTCAATCTAATATCATTGAAACTTAGTTTAACCATTTGATTAGGAGTTCGATTCAATTGGCTTGAATACCTATGGTTTTCATTGTGAAAAGCACTGAAATGATTTGCTTTCGCTATTAATTGTTCAAATGAATCGAATTTTTGAGTATTATAAAAGTATTTCAATACGTTCCCATTAAACTTCTCTATAATACCGTTCCGCCAAGGTTCTGCTGTAGGTATGAAAATTGGAACTACTCCATTTGAAATAGTAATTCTTAAAATCATTCCCAATCCTCGAGGATGCCTGTTACTACCTCTGAAAGACAATTCATTATCCATTTGTAGAAAATCAGGTAAACGATAATTTGTCCAAAAATCTATCAAACAGGGGGTGATGCTTTCTGCTGATTTATTTGTAATAGGATAAACAATCGCATAATGCGTCTCAGTATCAATAATACAATAGAAGTAAAATTTAAAACCTCCTTTTAAGTATTTAGGACCAATAAGATCCATCTGTTGTACTCCAATGAAATAATCAGGATATTCCTTTTGTTTGGTTTGTTTCACTAAACTTAAACCTATCAGATGGTTGCGTTTAAGTATCCTATTAATACTCGAAATAGAAGGAGGAACAACTCCTAAACGTTCAAATTCGTACAAAATACTTATCGCTCCTTTTTGAGCATATGGATTGTTTAACAAACGTTTACGTATTTCAACAACTGAGTTTTCTAATGAAACTGAAGTCTTGTTCAAAATGGAATGAGGAGTATTTGATCGCGTTTTATTCCAATTTGTATCTTGAGACTTTTTATATTGTTTCACCCATTTATAAACCCATTGTCGGGTTCGATTTAGTTGTTCACTTATTTTTTGAGCCGAAATGCCTTGTAAAAAAAGACGAACAGCTTCTTGTCTTAAAATTTCTTCTGTGTCCATAATTTTTTTTATTATAGACAAGAAAATGCAATATTTCAAAGAACTTTTTTCGTTTTGTAAACGAACTTATGATATAGTTTTAATAATTAAATGTAAACGAACTTATGATACAAATTTGTAAACGAACTTGTGATAGTTATCAATTAGACATTAGACTTTTAGGGTTATAAGTAATTCTCCTGACTTAGAAATTTGTTGCAATTTATAATTCATAATTCATAATTCATAATTAACAAAATAATCATTTTTCACATGCGAAAAATACTCAATATCTTTATCATAACTGCAGTCATTTTTTCATTGGCTGGCTTCATAAATAAATCCGTTGCACAGTCAAATCCACAAAATAAGGATGTGTACAATGAGCATCTGATGATGGCTACATTGTATCAGCAACATGCTGCTGAATGCAAAGCATTGTATTATCAGGCCTTCAATCTCGCAAAAATGATGCTTGACAAAGATCTGGCCAATAAAAAACTCAAAGGCAAACGTGCAGTAGTGGTTGATATTGACGAAACCATTTTAGACAACAGCCCTTTTGAAGCTGCTATGATGAGCAAAAATGCTAGCTATCCTGAAGACTGGTATGTATGGACTTCCATGGCTTCTGCAAAAGCATTGCCGGGTGCTCTTGAATTTCTGAATTATGCTGCCGGTAAGGGTGTAGCAGTATTTTATGTAACCAACCGCACTGAAAAAGAAACTGCTGCAACACTGAAAAATTTAAGAGCTGAAAAATTTCCAATGGCAGATACGCTGCATTTGATTCCTAAAAAAACTGAATCTTCCAAGGAAAGCCGCCGCCTAAAAATCATGGAAAAATACCGGATTGTATTACTGGCAGGCGATAACCTTACCGATTTTTCAGCTGTTTTCGACAAAACTTCCCTCGAAACCCGCGATGCCAAAACCACGGAACTCCGCAATGAATTTGGCAAGCGTTTTATTGTATTGCCCAATGCCATGTATGGAGACTGGGAAAGAGCCATGTATGATCTTTATAAATCAGATCCTACAAAAGATAAATCAGATATTCGAAAATTATTACTGAAAGACTTTTAAACAATATATCTTATACATTATGGCTGGAGGTGCAGGATTTATGCTTGACATGAATTCCAAAATAAATGAAAATAGAGCACTTTTAAAGAGAGAAAAATATCATGACAACATACAGTCATATGTCTTTCATAAACATGGTTTAGAGGTTGATGTTAAAAATCTTACTGATGAAGAGTTTCTTAAAATCCATAAAAAAGTTTTGCTGGAGCGGAAAAGAGAATTGCATAAACGATTTGGAATCCTGTTTTTTTCAATTATTATAACAGCTTTTATGGCATTTGGTTTATTTTACTTTTTATAAACAAAAAAATGTTTTTTTATTTATTTTCGCAAAGTAATACAAAAATCAATAAATCGAAACTATAACTTTTGTTTATTTTCTGTAAAATATAGTTAAAGAATAATCGTCTTACAACCCTGACAGGGTTTTGAACCCTGTCAGGGTTGAGTGGGTTGAATTAAAGGGGTTAAAACCCTGTCAGGGTTAAAATTTCAAAACCGGAATTTCATAAAATTATGTTAATGGTATTCATTTTTAGTTTAGTTTTGTGGCTGTAATTTATTAGCCTGATCTCTCTAAAATTATCATTTTATGTTTAAAAAACTAAGCTTTATAGTATTAATGGCCTTTTTCTCGCATACAGCCAGCGCACAATTTATCCATAGTCTAGAGTACAAAGCAGGCGTTTCTGTATCTGCGTTAGAATGGAATATATCCAATTCATTTGCTGCATCAAATCTTTTTCCTGATGATTATATTGGTATAGCAACTGCTTTTAAGATAAATTACCTGAATCATAAGTACTGGAATCTTTCCACTCAGATAGGTTATACACAATGCGGAGGTTCAATTACTTTACCATTTACTGATGTTACCGGAAATCCTCTGGGTGAAAAAACTTTGCATGAACGCATGGATTATGTTAATCTTATTGCTCTTTTCGAAATAAAATTTCCCATTAAAAAATTCACACCCTACTTTAAAATAGGGCCTCATCTGGATTATCTGAGCTCTGCATTTTCCTATGCCGATAATTTCAACCGCTTTAATTATGGGCTGGATATTGGAGGAGGTATCACATATACACTCAATACAAATCTTTTTCTCAGTGCCGATTATAATTATTATTGGTTTTACAATCAAATCAGGACTACTTCACTGGAGGTAAGGATTACCAAAAACGCAAGTCTGATGCTGGGAATCGGATATAAATTTTAAACAAACCCAAAGATACAGAGATGAGCAAAATAATAATCACAACAGCAATGCTTTTACTAAGTAGTGTTTTTACTCAAGCCCAGTTTATTCACAGTATTGAATTTAATAACGGATTTACTATCAATTCAGTGGTTAATAAGTCGTTTCAGTACCTTAATACCTATGAAAAATACTCTAATGGACTTGCTTCCGCAATAAATCTAAAATATCTGAATCACAACTTTTGGAATTTGAGTTCACAATTGAGTTACATGGAAATTGGGCAAAAAACTGAACAAGAAGGAATTGATGCTATAACACATATTCAACATACTTATTATGATATTCTTTATTTCAATCTGATCAGCTTTAATACGTTGCTTGAAATAAAATTTCCAACTAAATACATTCATGCTTCTCTAAAATTTGGTCCACGAATCGATTATACTTATATTGGTATTTCAGATTTCAATCAACTGAATAAATACAATTACGGATTTGCATTGGGAGGAGGACTCAATTATCAGTTCAAAGGACATTTCAATCTCCATGCCGATTATATTTACAATTGGTTTGCAAAAGAGCTGATTTCTGAGTCCTATAATACAATAGAATCTCATACAATCAACAATCCTGCCATTTCAATCAAAAGAAACATGAGTATCATGATAGGATTTGGGTATAAATTTTAAGATGATTGTTCTTTTTCCAACCCTGACAGGGTTTAAAACCCTGTCAGGGTTATATACCTGAATGAATTACTTCTCATCTTCAAAAAAATAATCTGCAAAGTTGATGAAATACAACTTTTTAATGGCACGTGTTGTGGCAGTGTACAACCAACGCAGAAACTCGGTATTAATCATATCCTCTTTCATATAACCCTGATCTACAAAAACGGTATTCCATTGTCCTCCCTGGGTTTTATGACAAGTGAGTGAATAGGCATATTTTACCTGCAAGGCATTCAGATAAGGACTGTTTTTAACTTTCTGTAATCGTTCTCTCTTGAGGGGAACATCCTCATAATCCTTCATAATTTCATCCCAGAGTTTGCGGTTTTCTGTAAAAGGGAGTGCAGCTGCTTCCAGCATAATGGTATCGAGCATCACCTTTACTTCCAGCTCTTTTTCATCAGGAAAGTCAATTAACTGAACCGTTAAATCTGCAAAACGGAAACCATAGATTTCTTCAATTTTTCTGATTTTTAAAATCTCAACAATATCGCCATTAGCAATAAAACCTGTTTCCGATTCTTCGGGCAACCAGAAATAATTGTTGCGAAGCACCATCATGTAATCGCCTGCCGAAATTTCATCTTCCTGAAACAAAATACGATTACGGATTTCTTTATTGAAGATATTGGCACGTTTGTTAGAACGGCAGATCACCACTACATTGTCACGTTCTTCGTTTGCATAACTGTTATTGAGACAGTCTTCCAGATCTGCACCACTCACACGTTGAACATCATCAAATCCCTCCAGATTAAAAAACGGCACATCAAAAGATTCCTCTTTTATTTTTTCACGCAAATGGGTGGCATTGGTCAATATGCCCGATTCCTGTGCTTGACGGACAACCATGGTAAGTTCATGTTCGGTGATTGTCAAACGGAATGCACCTTTTAGAAAATCCTTGTCCAAAGCAGGACTTATATCAGATCCTACTGGAGGTAATTGTGCAGTATCGCCTATCAATATTAAATTACAGTTTAAACCTTCGTTGATGTACAGGATTAAATCTTCCAGCACACTTCTTCCGGAGAACAAACCGCTTTCTGCCTTATGATGCATATCAGGTATCATCGAAGCTTCATCTACGATAAAAATGGTATTGCGGTGTTTGTTTTGCTGCAGGGTTAAAAAGGTATGTCCATCTTTGGAAGTTTGAACACGATAAATCTTTTTGTGAATAGTAAAGGCCCGCATACCTGAATATTCCGACAAGACTTTGGCCGCACGACCGGTAGGTGCCAGCAATACTGCTTTTTTATCAATAAAAGGAAAAGCTTTGACCAATGCACTGACCACCGTTGTCTTTCCTGTTCCGGCATAGCCTTTTATTAAAAAAGCATCTTCATTTTCAGTTTGATGAAAAAAGACGCCCAGTTTGTCAATCAATGCCTTCTGATCCAATGTAGGTTCAAAAGTAAAGAAACGTTGAATAATTTTGCTGATGTCTTTCGCGTGCAAGGTTATTGGTTATTAGGTAAATGGTTATTGAGTTACTGGTTTATTGGTTAATTTTCACTTATTGTTTGCCACTCATCACAACTAATCTTTACGTATTTATCAATTATGGCATTGTATTTTCAAATTAACACATTTTCAAATTTTCAAATCATTAAATCGCAAATTCACCAAATCAAAAATTTTCAACTGGTATGATCGATGACAATCTTCCATTTCCCTTTGATCTTGCGCCATAGCAATGAAAAATAGCCTTCAACATTCCCTTTTTCACGGATCAGCTGCCAGCTGCCAATGATAATCATATTGTTATTATCAATGTATTGAAATGATAAATGATCGAATGTTAATACACCCATCGTTGCTTTATCAGGATAAGATTTCAGATAATTACTGAGGGTCTGTTTCCATCCCTGTGTTACTCCCTTTTTGCTCACAAATAACATGGAATCCGATTGCCAGTAGTAATTCATATAGGCAGGTATATCTCCCTGATTCCAGGCAATTTCCTGGGTTTTCATCAGCCCTTTAATTTGAGTAAACGCTTTTTGGCCCTGAGCAAAGGAAGTCAAAGCTAGAAAAGAGCTAACAATAAATAGTACAACAATTCTGAATGTTTTCATTTACTGAATATTTAAATTACGAATTAATAATTACGAATTACGAAAAAAAACTACATCCCAGAATTCCTTAATACCTAATTACAAATAACCTAATAACTTAATAACCTAATAACCAATAACAACTTTATAAACTTTATAAACTTTACAAACTTTACAAACTCACTTATACTTAAATTCATCAATATCCCGTCTTTCTCGTTTTGTAGGTCTTCCTACACCTCTGTCCCGTTTTTCAAAATTGGTTTTGCGGGCCATTCTTAAACGTTCAATTTCTTCAGCAGGTGTTTGATCTTCTACAAAATCGACAGCAATTTTGGCTGAAACCCTTCGATCGAGGATGTCTTTTACCAATAGAATTCTTTTTAGTTGTTCTACGTGAACTTCTATAACTTCTCCAACTTTAACGGTATGAGAAGCTTTGGTTTCCTGTCCGTTGATTTTTACCTTACCGGCTCTGCATTCTTCAGTAGCCAAGCTGCGGGTTTTGAATACCCTCACACACCACAACCATTTATCGATGCGAACTTCCATAAAAAATTATTTCTGACGGAAATAAAGTTGAATAGGCACACCATTAAAATCGAACAATTCTCTCATTTTATTTTCTACATAACGCTTGTAAGGCTCTCTGATATATTGTGGCAAATTACAGAAGAAAACAAAAGAAGGATAAGCCAATGGCAACTGGGTAATATATTTAATACTGATATGCTTTCCTTTGTAAGCTGGTGGTGGATTATCCTTAACCAGCGGAAGGAATATTTCATTCAGCTGAGAAGTGCTGATGCGACGACATCTGTTTTTATATACCTGGTTCGCAGTTTCCAAGACCTTAAAAATCCTTTGTTTATTGGGAACAGAAGTAAAAACAATCGGGATATCGGTAAAAGGAGCTAATTTATCACGTATAATGGCTTCATAATCCTTATGGGTATTGGTTTCTTTTTCAACCAAATCCCATTTATTAACAACAACCACTACACCTTTTCTGTTTTTTTCGGCAAGGCTGAAAATATTGATATCCTGAGATTCCAATCCTGCAGTAGCATCCAGCATCAGTATACAAACATCACTGTTTTCAATGGCTCTGATAGAGCGCATTACAGAATAAAATTCAATATTTTCAAATACTTTGCTTTTCTTACGAACACCTGCTGTATCAACCAGTAAAAAGTTAAATCCAAAGCTATTATAGGGAGTATATACCGAATCTCTGGTTGTTCCGGCAATAGGAGTAACAATATTCCTTTCCACACCTATAAAAGCATTAATAATAGATGATTTACCAACATTAGGTCTGCCAACAATAGCGATTTTAGGAATATCGACGGCTTCTTCTTCAACGATTATTTCAAATTCTTCAACGATTTTATCCAGTAAATCACCGGTTCCCATACCATTGATAGACGAAATACAATAAATTTCACCTAAACCCAATGAATAAAAATCATTGATATCAATCATACGGGCATTGTTGTCTACCTTATTGGCTACAAGAAAAACTTTTTTATTGGAACGTCGAAGCAAATCAGCTACATCTTCATCCAAAGGATTCAATCCTTCTTTTACATCCACCAAAAAAGCAATTATATCTGCTTCTTCGGTAGCCAAAACTACCTGCTTGCGAATTTCTTCTTCAAAAATATCATCACTTCCGATTACATAACCACCGGTATCAATTACCGAAAATTCTTTTCCATTCCAGGTTGATTTACCATAATGTCTGTCGCGGGTAACTCCACTGGTTGGATCCACAATGGCATCCCTGGTTTCGGTTAAACGGTTAAAAAATGTTGATTTCCCTACATTTGGGCGACCAACCAATGCTAAAATATTTGCCATCTTTGTTATTGCTAAAGAAGTGCCTTAAGTACTTAAAGTACTTTGAGTACTTTGAGTTAAAATGCAACTTACTAAATTTATTCTTATTTTTATAGTATTCGTTTGTTTTGCAAAATTATAAAAAATATTGCCTATAGTACTTGAGTAGGTAAAATGTCAGAAGTTAATTTGCAAATTATTAATTTTCAATGTCTTGATTAATAAATTAATTTTAATCATTTTCAAATTATCAAATTATCTCATTTTCAAATTATCAAATTATCTCATTTTCAAATTACACTTCATATCCAAATCTTTTCAGAAATGTATCATTGTTCCGCCAGTCTTTGTTCACTTTTACATGTAGCTCCAAAAAAACCTTTTTCTGTAAAAATTCTTCCAGATCAAGTCGGGCTTCGGTACCTACTTTTTTTAATGCACTGCCCTTGTGTCCGATAACAATTCCTTTTTGCGAATCACGCTCTACAAAAATAGTAGCAGAAATCTTATCAATACTGGGTTCTTCTTTGTAGGATTCAACAATTACTTCACAGGCATAAGGAATTTCCTTCTGATAGTTTTCAAATATTTTTTCACGGATTATTTCTGAAGCAAAAAAACGCATGGTTTTATCTGAGATTTCATCTTTAGGGAAATAAGGTGGCGATTCGGGTAATTTCTCTAAAATGCTTTCTATTACCTTTTCCATATTAAACTTGAGCAATGCTGATACAGGAATTACTTCCGCAGTTGGAAATTTCCCCTGCCAGAATTTCATTTTTAATTCCACGGTTTCCTGATCTGAAAGATCGATTTTATTGATAATGATAATGGTAGGTATCAATGATTCTTTTACCGTTTCTAGAATTTCCTGATTCTTGAAATCTTCGCCAATATCAGTAACCAGCAAAAAAACATCGGCATCCTTCAATGCGGACATCACAAAACTCATCATGGATTCATGTAATTTATAATGAGGATTCACAATACCGGGGGTATCAGAGTATACAATCTGATAATCATCTGCATTAACAATCCCCATGATACGGTGGCGGGTGGTTTGTGCTTTAGAAGTGATAATGGAAAGTTTTTCACCTACAAAAGCATTCATAAGTGTTGATTTTCCAGCATTTGGATTTCCCAGAATATTAACAAACCCTGATTTATGTGCCATTTTTTCAATTTTGAATAAAACAAAAAAAGGTCAGCTTTTGACTGACCTTTGTAGCGGGAGCCGGATTCGAACCAACGACCTTCGGGTTATGAGCCCGACGAGCTACCACTGCTCCATCCCGCAATATATCTTTAGTTTATGAACAATTTCTTTTGCTAAATTTGAGAGTGCAAAGATAGTATATATTTTTGCTTTTACAAAACAATAAATTTTATTTCTTTACATTTACCTGACATCTATCGCCTAATTAATAGTATATCTCTAATTTACTTATGTTTATACATTTATTTATTTTTGCTACAAGCTAAATATTTTTTATAAATACTTAAACTTTTTCCTTTGATCCTTGTTTATGTATTGAATTTCTTAACTATTCAATAAAAATATTAAAACATAAAAATTTAAACAAAAATGGTATTAGTTGGTAAAAAAGCACCCGTTTTCAGTGCTGATGCAGTGATAAATGGTGGTGAATTTGTAGAAAATTTTTCTTTGGAACAATTTGTAGGTAAAAAACATGTGGTATTTTTCTTTTATCCGCTGGATTTTACTTTTGTTTGTCCAACAGAAATCCTTGCCTTTCAGGAAAAAATAGCTGAGTTTGAAAAACGCAATGTTGCAGTTGTTGGCTGTTCTGTGGATTCTAAATTCTCTCATTGGGCTTGGTTGAATACTGAGCTTAAAAATGGTGGTATCAAAGGTGTTAAATTTCCATTGGTTTCTGACTTAACAACAACAATCTCACAAAACTTTGATGTATTGGCCGGAAATTTTGACTATAACGAAGAAGGTGAAGTGAGTTTCAACGGAGCTCCTGTAGCATACAGAGGATTGTTTTTGATTGACAAAAAAGGTGTTGTCCGTCATCAGCTGATCAATGATTTGCCATTGGGCAGAAGTATTGACGAAGCCATCCGTATGGTAGATGCTTTACAATATTTTGAAGAAAATGGCGAAGTTTGTCCTGCCAACTGGCATAAAGGCGAAACTGCCATGAAAGCTACAGCCGAAGGTGTTGCAGAATACCTTTCGAAAAAATAAGTTTTTTTTATTTATTTGTTTTTTCCTGCAAGTGATTGATTTCGCTTGCAGGATTTTTTATATACGGTTACCTAATACTCTAAAATTGAAAATATTATTATTTTCTGACTGAATAGCTTAAATTCTTAATAACTTAATATTCCAATTCTCTATCTTTGCAAAAAAATTATTACCTTGATTTATCCAGCTAACATAGAAAACAAAATAGGGTTCGATACCATCCGTCAACTCATTCTCAATGAATGTATCAGTGTATTGGGTCAAAACCTGGTTGAAAAAATCAGCTTTAAGCAAAACTATACTGAAATAGATTGTTTACTCAATCAATGCGAAGAATTTCGACAGATATTAATGTTCGACAATTACTTCCCTTCTCAGGACTATTTTGATTTAAGACCTGAAATTGAAAGAATAAGAGTTTCAGGTAGTTTTATTGAAATACAGTCGTTGATTGAATTAAGATTATCCGTTGCTACCATTTTACAATGTATAAAATTTCTCAGCCCACAGGATGAAGAAATTAAATATCCTGAATTATACAGATTATCGGAAAAAGTACATTTGAATGAGATTATTCTTATGGCAATCGACAGAATTTTAGATGAAAAAGGATTTATAAAAGACGATGCTTCAGCAGATCTGCGCAAAATAAGAAAAGACCTAAAAACAAAAACAGCCAACGCTGAAAAAAAACTCAGTCAAACACTCAGTCTGGCAAAGAAAGAGGGCTGGACCGGAGAAGATGTATCGGTAACCATCCGCAACGGCAGGGCAGTTATTCCTGTGAGTGCAACCAATAAAAGAAAAATTAAAGGTTTTGTACATGATGCTTCCGCAACCGGTCAAACCTATTATATTGAACCTGAAGAAGTTTTTGAGTTAAACAATGATATCAGAGAGTTAGAAAATGATGAAAGACTGGAAATTGTCAAAATACTTACTGAATTCACCGATTTTCTACGACCCTTCAGCTATGATTTAAAAAATGCCTATTATTTTTTAGCACAAATGGATGGTATCCGTGCAAAAGCAAAATTTGCCATTAAAATTGAAGGAATCAAACCACTTTTAAACAAAACTTCTCTTATTGAATGGTATACTGCTACCCATCCCCTCCTCTATTTATCACACAAGGCACAGAAAAGAAGGATTGAACCCCTGAACATAAAACTTGACAATCAACAGAGGATACTGATTATTTCGGGTCCCAATGCAGGTGGAAAATCTGTTTGCCTTAAAACAGTAGGTTTACTCCAATATATGTTACAATGTGGTTTGCTGCTACCCATGAAACATACTTCGGAATGCGGAATTTTCGAAAGTATTTTTATCGATATCGGGGATGAGCAATCAATTGAAAATGACTTGAGTACTTATAGTTCACATTTGCTGAACATGAAAACACTGGCAGCCAATGCTACAACCAGGACTTTATTTTTGATTGACGAATTCGGAACAGGAACAGAACCTCAACTGGGAGGTGCCATTGCTGAAGCCATACTGGAAGAACTTAATATTAAAAAGGCATTCGGTGTTGTAACCACTCATTATTCGAACCTGAAATTAATGGCTGATACCAACGAAGGCATTGTTAATGGCGCTATGCTTTATGATACGCTGAATATGCAGCCTTTATACAAATTAAAAACAGGAAAACCCGGCAGTTCCTTTGCTTTTGAAATAGCAAAAAATATAGGTTTGCAACAACATATTTTGGACAAAGCCATGCAGAAATCAGGTAAATCCCACCTTGATTTTGAACAGCAATTGCAGCAACTAGAGGTGGATAAAGAAGAAATTGCCAGAAAACAACAAGAACTTGGGGTTGCAGATGAATTTCTTTCTGAAATGATTGATAAATACCGCAACCTCAACGATAAACTTGAGAATACCAAAGCCATCATTTTAAAAAGAGCCAAAGAAGACGCTAAAGAGTTGATCAATCAAACCAACAGAATCATTGAAAATGCGGTGAGAATGATTAAGGAAAGCAATGCAGAAAAAGACATTACCCGTGAAGCAAGAGAAAGCATACAGCATTTCCAGGAAAAAATAGAAGAAACAGTATTGCCACTTAAAAAAGCAAAATCAAAACAACATCCTCCTCTTAAACCTTCAATTGATAAATCACCCATATTTATTGGCGATTATGTCAGGATAATTGGACAACAAACGGTTGGCGAAGTTGAATTTAT
Organism: uncultured Bacteroidales bacterium; assembly: GCA_903899825.1. Lineage (GTDB taxonomy): Bacteria > Bacteroidota > Bacteroidia > Bacteroidales > JACABE01 > JACABE01. Next base: position 21,421 of record CAIUKU010000500.1, read on the forward strand.
TAAAAATGATAAAGTAATGATATCATCAAATTCAATACGGGTAACACTGCCGCTGAATCAATTGGAAAAAGTTTCGAGAAAAGAAGCATTACAGAAAACGAAACCTTCCAAAACCAATCATTATGGCAATGTGATGCAGGAAATTTCCGAAAAAGCTACGCATTTTAAAACTTCTATCGACTTAAGAGGGAAAAGATCCGAAGAAGCCATTGCCATGGTAAAACACATGGTTGATGAGGCCATACTATTGAGTGTTTACGAACTTACCATTTTGCATGGCAAAGGAAATGGTATTTTACGCAAGCTCATCCGCGAATACCTACGGAGTGTAAGCGAAGTAAAAAGCTTCAAAGACGAAGCCATTGAAAGAGGAGGAGATGGAATTACCCTGGTGAGTTTAAGATAGACGCAACAAAAGTCTGTTGAACGCATAAACAAACATCATTGCCTTGAATTTGGTGTAAAATCATCACTATTATATTTTAACTCATACTGATAAATTTGCAGCATAAAGAAATATCTTTTTTTATCTTTGCAACAGAAAAATCTTTTTCTTTTAATTTATACAATCGTGGAAAACAAAAAAGTAAAAGTTGGCTTGATACAAATGACTTGCACAAAAGACAAACAAGCCAATATCAATAAAGCAACTGAAAAAATAAAGCAAATAGCTGCTGAAGGTGCTCAGATTATCTGTTTGCAGGAATTGTTTGCTTCCCTTTATTTTTGCGATGTGGAAGATTATGATAATTTTGCACTGGCTGAAGCCATTCCCGGAAAAACCACCGCTGATTTTTCGGAACTGGCCAAAAAATTGAATGTTGTCATCATTGCTTCCCTGTTTGAAAAACGAGCGGAAGGTTTATACCACAATACAGTTGCAGTAATTGATGCCGACGGAAGTTATTTGGGGAAATACCGTAAAAATCATATTCCTGACGATCCTGCCTTTTATGAAAAGTTTTATTTTACACCCGGAGACCTGGGCTACAAAGTATTCAAGACTAAATACGCAACAATAGGGACCTTAATCTGCTGGGATCAATGGTATCCTGAAGCAGCCAGAATTACAGCCCTCATGGGAGCAGAAATTATCTTTTATCCGACAGCCATTGGATGGGCAACATCTCAAACGGAAGAAGTCAACAACGAACAATACTATGCCTGGCAGACGATACAACGCAGCCATGCCATTGCCAATGGAGTACATGTAGTTAGCGTAAACCGTACAGGACTAGAAGGTGAATTGAATTTCTGGGGCGGCTCTTTTATCAGCAATCCTTTTGGAACGTTGATTTATGAAGCAAGTCATCATAACGAAGAAATTCATGTGGAAGAACTCAATCTCGGCAAAACCAACGAATATCGTATCCACTGGCCCTTCTTAAGAGACCGGAGAATTGATACGTATTTGCCTATCTGCAAAAGATTTATTGACGAAGAAAATAATTAGGAATTAGGAATTAGGAATTGAAAATGAAAGAAGAAACATTTTAATTAATGCCATACAATTACTTTAAAACCTAATATATCAATAACTTAAAAACTTAAAAACTACTTTACAAACTTTAAGAACTTTATAAACTAAATGGACACCATTACACCCAAAAAGATGGATTATCGTTTCCCTGCAGAATGGGAAAAACATGCTGCAACCTGGCTGAGCTATCCGCACAATGAAAATTCATGGCCGGGAAGGATACAGAACATTTATCCAGCCTTTCATCAGTTTATCAAAGAAATAAGCAAGGGCGAAATCGTAAACATCAATGTAAATGATGCTTTGATGTTAAAGCATGTTGAGGACCAGTTGACAGCTTATGGTATTGATATGAACAATATCCGTCTTTTCGTGCACCCTACCAACGATGCCTGGTGTCGTGATCATGGTCCTGCTTTTTTGGTGAATCCTTATGGATTAGATAAAAAAATTATTATCAACTGGGAATACAATGCCTGGGGAAATAAATATCCTTTTGACTTAGACAATAAAATACCTCAGCTGATAGCAGAAAAATTACAACTTCCCATCGTTAGTCCCGGAATAGTAATGGAAGGTGGGTCTGTTGATTTCAATGGTAAAGGAAGTCTCATTACAACCAAAGCCTGCCTGTTGAATGAAAATCGCAATCCTGATCTGAATCAGTCACAGATTGAAACTTACTTAAGGGAATACTATGGCGTGGAACAAATCATCTGGCTCAACGAGGGTATAGACGGGGACGATACCAACGGACATGTGGATGACATCTGCCGTTTTGTAAACGAAGATACCGTAGTGACTGTGATGGAATCGAATAAAAACGATTTGAATTATGCTCCTTTGGTCGAAAATTACAAAGCGTTGAAAAAACTAAGATTGCTCAACGGAAAACAACTCAATGTTGTTGAACTGCCTATGCCGGAAGCCCTATACATCGAAGACCAAAGGGTTCCCTGCTCCTATGCTAATTTTTATATAGCCAATAGTGGAGTTATAGTTCCCATTTTTGGTAGTAAAACGGATGATATTGCCCTGGGCATTTTATCGGAATGTTTTCCCGACAGAAAAGTAATTGGAATTGACTCCTCTGAAATCATCTGGGGATTAGGTAGTTTCCATTGCCTGAGTCAACAGGAACCGGAAATTTTATAAAAAAAACAATTTGGCCTTAAATTTGTTAATCAATACGTATAATTAAAATCAAAATAATCAGAATATGAAGAAAACAATCATCGCAAATTTTGTAATCATTTTAGCAATTGTTGCTTTTAGTGGAAAAGTATACAGTCAAAAGGCAGAAAAGCCTGCCGAAGGAAAAGTGAAAATCATTACAGATGAAGATTTTGACAAAACCATCAAAAAAGGAGTAACTATGATTGATTTCTGGGCAGCCTGGTGTGGTCCCTGTCGTCGTCAGGGGCCGATAGTTGAAGAAATTGCCAATGAAGTCAGCAAAAAAATCAAAATCGGAAAACTGGATGTAGATAAAAACAAAATCGCATCCAATACTTATGGTGTAAGGAATATCCCTACCTTAATCTTCTTTAAGGACGGAAAAGAAGTGAAACGACTGGTGGGATTACAGGACAAACAAACCATACTTATTGAACTCAATGCATTAAAATAATTTATTACAGACTTAATAATAAAAGCAGGTTGTTCATAACAGTCTGCTTTTTTAGCATATGGAAGAAAAACAGGAAAATAAAATTTATCAGAAAGCAAAAGCTTTCTTTTCGATTCAGGCAATTATTGGCATTGTTATTGGTATAATTGCTGGCTATCTTTATTATATAAAAGTAGGATGCACTTCAGGAACTTGTCCTTTAACTTCCAGTCCCTGGATGAGTATGTTGTGGGGAGGTATTATAGGATATTTATTGGGTGATATGTTTACACGTAAAAAGAAACCCTAAAATTTCAGATTTTAATATTTATTAAGGCTTATACTGAGAAGGAATAGGAGTTAGACGCTACGCCCAGCAAGGGAGCGGGTTATTGGTTGAAACGAAGTGGGATGCTACGTTTAGCAATTTACGTTACCCTCAGCATTGCGCATAAAAAAATCAATTTATACATACACCTTACTCAAAATTATAGTAACTTAGTGGTGCTAATAATCAAGGTGATGAATTGGAAACAATACCCGTTTATCAAGCTATTCCTCCCTTTTAGTCTGGGGATCATTGTTGCTTTGAATTTTCAGTCATTGGTTGTTTCATTACTGTGGATGGCTGCTCTTTTTATTTGTACCAGTTTGCTGATTTTTCTTTCCAATCGTTTGATCAGCTACCAATACCGCTGGTTACCCGGAATTATGATCAGCATTTTTCTTTTTGTATCGGGTTTTATCATCACAGTTTATTACAATGCAAGCAATCAGTCCCTGTATTTCAATAAACATAGTTCTGATAAAGCAATTTACATCCTACAGCTTAGCGAAGCTCCCGAAATAAAGGATAATTCTGTAAAAATTGTTGCAGCAGTAAAACAAAGTCAACAACAACATCATTGGAAAAACTGCAGTGGCAGCCTTATCATATATTTGCAGAAAGACAGTGCTGCTGCTGTGTTAGCATACGGAGATTTATTGCTTGTAAATATGCTGGTGAATGAGATTAAACCACCACAGAATCCGGAGGAATTCAACTATAAGCGCTACCTGGGCCATAAAAACATCTTTCACCAAAGTTATATAAAACAGGGACTATGGATCAGACTTTCCGGGGACCATGGAAACCCTTTGAAAGCTTTTGCCCTTTCCCTCCGCAGTAAGCTATTGCATATTTTTGAGGAAAACCATGTCACAGGTCGCGAATATGCTGTTATTTCCGCAATATTACTCGGGCAAACCGATAAGATTGATCCCGAACTCATCAGGGATTATTCGGGCAGCGGCGCCATTCATGTATTGTCGGTTTCGGGCATGCATGTAGGCCTGATCTTTCTTTCTCTTTCCATATTATTGTCCTTCCTTGATAAGATCAAACACGGGAAACCCATTAAAACCATACTCATGCTGATGGCTATCTGGTTTTATGCCCTGCTCACCGGCTTGTCACCTTCAGTAATACGGGCAGCTACCATGATTTCGTTTATCATCACCGGGAAAAGCCTGAAGAGGGATGCCGACACCCTCAACATCTTGTTTGCCTCTGCATTCTTTATCCTTGCTTTTAATCCTTTACTGATAGCCGATGTGGGTTTCCAGCTTTCTTACCTGGCAGTAGGTGGCATTGTTCTGATCAATGAGGAAATTACTAAATTCTTTACACCCTCAAATTATCTGCTGAACAAACTATGGGAATGCACTGCCGTTTCTCTATCTGCCCAACTGATTACTACTCCCCTCTCTATGCTGTATTTCCATCAGTTTCCTAATTATTTCCTTTTGACCAATATAGTGGTTTTTATATTTGCTGCGGTGGTGATGTATGCAGGCATTTTCGTAATCCTGGTTTCTTTTATTCCCTATGTTGCTGCCTTTTCAGCACAAATACTGGTCTACCTTGTATATGGCATGAACAAAAGCATAGGCTTTATCGAAGATCTCCCCTATTCAGTGAGCAGAGGTATTCACCTCAACCTTTGCGAATGTATATTGCTTTATCTCCTTATTTTTGCATTGCTGCTGCTGTTTTTTAAAAAGGCAAAATATTATGCACTGATAGCAATGACAGCTGTTTTCCTACTCTTTACTTCCTTTACCTATACCGCTTATCTACAGTTACAGCAGCGGAAAATGGTAGTTTATGCCATTCCAAAGACCTCAGCCTTTGAGTTTATAGAAGGAAAACAACAACTCATCCTGGCCGATAGCTCACTGATCAATGATGAGCAAAAATTCGGCTTTCACATACAAAACCATCATACAGCCTGCGGTATTCATACTAAAAACTTTAAAGCCCTGACCGAAAACTGCTTAAATGAGGAAGTCCAACTGTATAAACATCAAAACTTCATACAATTCGCTGATCAACGTATTGCTATAGTGGAAGCATGGAATAAAAACCTATCTGGCTTCCATACAATTAAACTCGATTACCTCATCCTTTCCAAAAATGCCAAAGCAAGCATCAAAGATATGCTAAAGGTATTTGAACCAAAACTGATTATTGCAGATGCTTCGAATACGCAGTGGAAAACATCGCAATGGGAGAAAGAATGCGATGCGCTGCAGCAAGCTTTTTATGATGTGGGAAGGAAGGGGGCGCTGGTTGTTGAATTAAAATGAGTCGGAAGATCGAAGTCAGAAGAACGAAGTCGGAAGAACGAAGTCAGAAGAAGGAAGTCGGAAGATCGAAGTCGGAATTAGGGAGGTAAAAACAATTATGGATATAAAAATCCTTCAATCCAAAAAACCAGAAATGGCTTTAAAAAAATCTATATCTCGTTAGCCGGTTTTAATTTGACAAGAAAATAATCTATACAAGTATAAAAACTTGAAAAGATTTTAAATTTAATATTATGAGAATCTGCTAATAGGAAGCCAAAAGCTTCACAAAAGAAAACCAAACGGAAGGTAAGAATTGTTTATTTTTTTTGCGAATTTAATTCACTTATAAAGCTAATATATTATCTTTGTTCTAGAATAAATTATCTAGATTATCAAATCAATTGTGCAACACATAAGGGTTGGGATTTTATTAACTTAGTTTTCCCTCTCAATTTTATTGGGGTATATAAATTGAACTCTTCGGATTATTCATTATAAGATACTAACTAATTTTTCATCTGCAATATTATAAAACGGAACCTTAATCATTAAAATTAACTTATGAAAAAGTTTATATACTTCTTTGGAATTGTTTGTATTTTAATAAATATGTATACTGTTAATGCTCAGATTACACCAGCTTATAAAAACACCTCCTTATCTTTTGAGCAAAGAGTAACAGATTTAGTTTCAAGAATGACTTTAGAGGAAAAGATACTTCAAATGCAAAATGATGCACCGGCTATTCCCAGACTTGATATTATTCATTACAATTGGTGGAGCGAAGGGCTACATGGTGTTGGTTTTAATGGTATTGCTACCGTTTTTCCACAAGCAATAGGTATGGCTGCTACATGGAATACTGATTTGATATACAAAGAAGCTGATATTATTTCAACAGAAGCTCGTGCTAAACATTATGAAGCATTAAGTAAAAATGCCATTAATTTCTGTACCGGATTAACGTTTTGGTCACCCAATATCAATATATTCAGAGACCCTAGATGGGGAAGAGGTCAGGAAACCTATGGCGAAGATCCTTATCTGACTTCACGCATTGGTATCGCTTTTGTAAAAGGTCTACAAGGCAATGATTCTAAGTATTTTAAAGTAATATCCACACCCAAACATTATGCAGTTCATTCAGGTCCTGAACCTTTGCGGCATACATTTGACACAAAAGTCTCAAAAAGAGACCTATACGAAACCTATTTGGCAGCTTTTCATGATTTAATTGTCGAAGGCAATGCATATTCTCTTATGAGTGCCTATTCTCGTTATGATGGTATTCCATGTAGTGCAAGTAAATTTTTATTGGATGATATTTTAAGAAAAAAATGGGGTTTCAAAGGATATGTGGTTTCCGATTGCGGAGCAATCGGAGATATTTATGGAGGTCATAAGTTTGTTAAATCTGCTGATACAGCTTGTGCTTTAGCTGTTAAAGCAGGTTGCGACCTTAGCTGTGGCGGAGAATATACTGCATTAAAAGATGCCGTTAAGAAAGGATTAATTTCTGAAAAAGAAATTGATATTTCAGTGAGCCGTTTGATGCTTGCCAGAATGAAATTAGGTATGTTCGATCCACCGTCAATGGTTAAATATCAGCATATTTCAACAACTGAATATGCTACTAAAGAGCATATAGCTTTTTCGCGTAGAGTAGCCTGCGAAAGTATGGTTTTGCTAAAGAATGAAAACCATATTCTACCTCTGGATAAATCTAAAATAAAATCCATTGCGGTTATAGGTCCTTATATTACAAGAGATGATATTCTATATGGTAATTATAATGGTATTTCCGCAAAACCCGTTACTTTTCTCCAAGGTATCAGAAATAAAGTAGGTGAAAATGTAAAAATAAGCTATACCAAAGGGGTTAACCCTATCGATGAAGGTGGTGCTTTAACAACAGTACCTTCCGATTATTTGAAAACACCTGAAGGAAATGAAGGATTATTAGGTGAATATTTTGATAATCAGGATTTAACTGGCAAACCTGTATTCAGTCAAATTGATAAAAATATGGAATTTTATTGGGATAAAAATTCACCTGGTAAAGGTGTATCAGAAGATCTCTTCTCGGTAAGATGGACAGGCACGATTTCAGCTCCTGAAACCGGAGGTTATGAACTTGGAGTAGTGTCTGATGACAAATCCAGATTATTCTTTGAAGATAAGATGTTGATAGATAACTGGAATCCCTATCAGATGAATGTTATGAAGACCTGTAAAGTAAAAATGGAGAAAGGTAAACTATATAAAATAAAAATGGAATTTGCCGACAGCATCGATTGGGCTGGAATACGTTTTCGTTGGAAAAAGGATAATACTGAAATTGAGACTGAAACTAACAAAGTATTATTAGCAAAAGCAGTGGAGATGACAAAAAATGCTGACATTGCAATCGTTTATGCAGGAATTTCAGCCAATATTGAAGGAGAAGAAATGTCGATAAATCTAAAATGCTTTAAAGGTGGCGATCGGATTTGCATGGATATACCTGAAGAACAGCTTGTTTTACTCAAAGCTTTAAAAAAAACAGGTAAACCTATTATTCTCGTATTGACAAATGGAAGTGCTCTGAGTATTAATTGGGAAAATGAAAATATTCCTGCAATTTTAGAAGCATGGTACCCGGGTGAACAAGGCGGTACAGCAGTAGCAGATGTATTATTTGGTGATTATAATCCAGCAGCAAGATTACCCGTAACATTTTATAAATCTGTAAATGATCTTCCTGATTTTGAAAACTATACTATGGAAGGACGTACCTATAAGTATTTTAAAAAGATAGCTTTGTTTCCTTTTGGATATGGATTAAGTTATACCCGATTTGAATATGCTGATCTTAAGTTGTCTAAAAGTACAATAAATAATTCAGATTCATTAAAAATAAAAGTAAATGTAAGAAATTCTGGTAGTTATGATGGAGATGAAGTTGTTCAATTGTATATTAAACATCTCAATTCAAATCAGCCACAACCCATAAAATCTTTAAGAGGATTTAAAAGAATCAACTTAATGAAAGGAGAAACAAAAACTGTTGAACTGATATTAAAAGCAGATGATATCAAATATTTCAGTGAATCCAAAGATGATTATGTAATAGAAGCCGGAGAATATGAAATACAAATAGGAGCTTCCTCAGAAGATATCAGGTTGAAAACGATTGTAAAAGTAAAAGACTGAAATGGTGAAATTATTATTGAATTCAATCCTTTTTAAATAATTGTCTTTATTATGAGCTTTAAGAAACATGGGGGTTAAATAGCAGAATTATAAAGATTTAATCTGTTTTAATCTGCGATGTTTTTTATGAATTAGCAAAAAATATTGGCATATATAAAAGTTTATTTTTTTCAAGAAATTGTACGGCAGTATTGTGATCAAATGTAAAAGCTGTCAGATATCCACCGCCACCTGAACCACAGAGTTTCATGATTAGACTGTTGCTTTCCAGTCCATCCTTCCATACCTTTATCATTTTATCTGGTATTAATGTATGCATATTACTGAGTTGAAATGCAGACAATGCCAGCAAACTGTTGCGAAAATCATTGATATTACCGCTAAGTAAAGAATTTATGCATTGATCTGTAAGGCTGACAAATAACTTGGCGGCTTCATTCAATTTTCCATCTGTTGCAAACTGATCTAAAAAAACAGTAACCAATGGGTTGCTCTTACATGATTCGCCTGTATCTAAAAGAAAACCTGAAACATTTTCACTCACACTGTTTCGGGGAATCTCAACAATGGATGGTTTTCTTTCATTACTTATAAATAAAGGTTTACTGATGTATATGCTGAGCGGATCAATACCCGATGAGGTGCCATGAAAGAAAGATTCCATATGAGAAAATAGCTTGAAAAGTTTTTCCATTTCATATTCACTAAGATTTTTATTGGATATATTTTTAAAAGAATAACGTGAATAAACTGCAGCTACAACAGTTCCAGAACTTCCAAGTCCATAGCTGTTTGGAATGGTGGATTTAAGATAAAGTCCGTTAGAAATATCAAGTCGAAAACGATTCAGATCAAGAATTTGAATATAATTTTCAAATTCTTCCAAATAATTCAGTAATTCAAGGAGATGCTGTTGACTTTCCTCTGCTTGTTTCAGATCGATATTTTTATCATCCTGAATAAAACAGAACTCAGCATTGAAATGATTGTAAGGAATACTTAGTGCTGAAGATCCCAACAAAATGGAATATTCTCCAAAGAGTAGAATTTTAGCGGAATAAGATGGATTACAACTAATCATTTGAAGGTATAATTAATCAATTTCATTCATTTTTTGTGGTCCTGTACCGGCATAATCAAATATAAGTTTGTTTTCCGGACAGATGTCATTTAATTCGGAAAGTATAAAAGCCTTTACTTTCTCTTTTTCTGATTCAGGATAAATCAGGTGTATGTTCGGACCCGCATCGATGGTGAAAAAAATGGGTAGTCCTTTTAGTCTGAAATTGCGAATACGTTGAATCAATTCAAGGCTGGCAGGCTCTAACAAAATATCTCCATTACGAGAACTCATAATTAACGCATGCAAACTTAAAGCCTCGTTTTCAGTAAGCTGAGCAAGTAATTCCAGATCACCTTCCGCAAGTGCTTTTTGGAATAATTTAAGGTGGCTTTTTGCCTGTATAACACGTCCTGCTGCATAGGGATGTTCTTTCATTAAATCATGACCGCTACTACTGCTCAACCTTTTTTCTTTAGCTGATACCAGCAGAATAGCATCCTGAAGATGATGGAAATCAGGATGTATATGCTCATTGATATCAATAGCGTATAAATCAGAGCTATTCTTCCAGTCTTTCGAAACACCCCAAAGTGAAAATCCGCCATAAACAGAGCGGCAAGCACTTCCAGATCCCAAGCGCGACAGCCACGATGCATATTTAATAAACACATCATGAGGCAATTGTTTTCCGGAAATTTCTTTGGCAAGATCAACCACAGCAAGTGTTAGCGCACTGAAACCCGATGCCGAGGATGCAATACCGGCTGAATGCGGAAATGTGTTTTGAGTATGAATATCAATTCTATAATCTTTAAATAATGGTATTTCCTTTACCACTGTTAGCCAAAATGGTGCTATTTTTTGTAGGAAAGGATGTTGCTTATTATTGTTTATCCCACTGATTCCAGGATTGATTGCATCGGGATAAGCAGTTATTTTTGTTGTTGTATGCGCTTCGGAAAGGCTGAAGCTTATAGATGGATTTATTGGAAGCTGCCCTTCACTTTTACCCCAGTATTTAAGCAGGGCAATATTGGAAGGGCTTCTCCATATAGTTGAAAATACTTCATCATTTTTTGCTTTCCAACTCAGTATTTCATGCTGTATTTCTGTTAACTCCATTTTTTAATATTTAATTACAAAATCATCATATGAAAAGAGGGTAGTTAAACCCAGTTGTTTAAGATCTTCTCTTAATTCGTCAATTGATTTATCTGCTGTGAACATGGCAAAATCGCCACCCCAGGCTCCCAGTGATTTTACTGATCCCCGGAATTCAGAAAAACGTTGCTGAGCCAAAACAGGTTTTTGGATGATGGAAGAGATAATATGTTCATGTTCTGTCGTAATTTCAATAAGTTCACTGGCACTGGTAGCCTTACAAAACTCATCAGACAGTTCTGATATGCGATCAATTAGCTTTTGAGAAGGAATTTCAGCTTTTTTATACCGTTCAATTTCATCCTTACTGTTCTGTTTGTTTCCGAGATAAGCAAAAATACAATGATTTTTAATTCCGTTCCCAAATTCTGTCAATGTAATTTTTGGCATTTTATCAGTCATTTGGTAAAATATTGGTCTTTGCTGTGATGCACAAGCGATATCGTAAGCTGAACCATCCGTGAGCTTTTTGTAAAGCGAAAACTCATTGATACATGCCCATCGTGATATCAGATAAATCAAGGTAGAACTGCTGCCAAATCCCCATTTCAGGGGATAATCTGCTTTTATATCTATTGAAAATCCACATTGAGTAAAAAGGAATTCAGGGTTTAAATTGCGGGCATGCTGTAGTATATTTTTCAATTCAAAAGCAATTGCTGTATCTGATGTAGTAAGGATAGATAAATCAGGCAAAGAAAAAGAAGCGGTAAACCAGATCTGATCGTTCTGAATACTTTTCCAGTTGATTATATGATCAGGTATTGATTTGATATTAATTTCCTGACCATAACGAATTGGAAATGCAAGCGCTTTTGCCCCGTTCATGACCAGGTATTCTCCACTTATCAGTAGCTTGCCATTGGCTTTAAGCCTAAAGTCAGTGTTCATCAATAAACTGTTTTACAGCTGAGAAACTAACTTTTTGTCCCGAAAAGAATTCTGTTGCCAGTTGTCTTTGTCGAGGTGTGGCTGCTAAAGCATTAAAAATATTTACAAGATGAAGTTTCATGTGCCCTTTTTGAATTCCAATGGTTACCAAACTTTGTACAGCTGCAAAATTGCTGGATAGTCCAACAGATGCTATGATTGACATAAGTTCAGTAGCAGTTGGATTTCCAAGAATTTCGAGTGATTTTCTGGCGAGAGGATGTAAATTGGTAATTCCGCCAACTGTTCCAACTGCCAAAGGAATACACAACCATATTCTGATATGGTCGTTTATAATCTCACATTGGCTCAGTGCTCTGTATTGTCCGCTTCTTGCGGCAAAAGCATGGGCTCCTGCTTCAGCTGCACGCCAATCATTTCCTGTTGCAATTATCACAGCATCAACTCCATTCATGATGCCTTTGTTATGTGTTGTTGCACGGTAAACATCATTCCATGCTATTTGGTAAGCCAGTTCAACTTTTTGTGCAAATTGCAAGGGACTCATGCCTGAAGTGATTCCCAGAAGGTTACGGATAGGACAACCAACCTCCACTGTTACGGTACAATTTTCCACATAATTACTAAGTATTGACATTACAATCCGACAATCAGCATCTTCATGGTTTTTCCCGTGATTGAGGCCTTCATCTAAACCTTGTGCAAGCTCTTCCAGACAGGTATTTATAAAGTTGGCTCCCATAGAGTTCACAGTATCAAATTCAACAATAAGTCGAAAGAGATGATCTGTTTTGTGACGGTCGTCCGACAATTCAAGTTTTATAATTCCACCTCCACGTTGAACCATACTTGATGTAACAAATTTCAGTCTTGATAATAAACTAATTTTGAGATGAGTCCATGCATCATATAAATCTTTATCACTCCCAAACCATTGAAAATATACATGCCCAAGTTTAGTAGTTGTAATTTCTTTGACTGCAAAGCCTCCACGATCGGCCCAAAAGCGGGCAGCACTTGCAGCAGCTGCAACTACTGAACTTTCTTCGGTAACCATAGGCACATGATAAATATTGCCATTCACGACAAAATTTGGTGCTATTCCAAAAGGAAGATGAAATGAACTCACTGTGTTTTCACTGAGATCCATAAACATTTCACGACGAATACTATCCTTAAAAATAAACGAATTCATTTCAAGTTCAGTAATTCCCGGTTCCTCACAAAGATGAGCAACAAGTTTCCGCTTTTCGTTTTCAGCTAATCTTGAGAAACCTTTATAAATTTTACCTTTCATCTCATTTTAATTTAAATTTTCAAATACATTCAATGGAAATTGCAAACATAATCAACCCCTTGTAACAGCATAATATCTTATTGCTTTTTTTATTTTTTAAATTTAGGATGAAGCCAGGCTTTTGAAAATCTGAGGCCGAGTATTTGTTCTTCAATATATTTTTCCAGCGATTCATACGATTCCCTTGCATGGCGGAGAAATCCGGAAGCCTGTCCGTAAATAGCAGGCAATTTACTTTTTGAAATAAGATAATAACCATCCAGATGGGTACGTATCCCTCCTGAAATAATTAACTGTTTGCATTTAATATCTTTTTCGTTTTCAACAAGTTCGTTTATGATATCTACCATTTCTTCTGCTGTATGACCAATATGAGCAATTGGTTCGAGATGTGAAACATTTTCAGATGCTCTTCTTATCAATTCAAGACGGGCAAAATTTGTTCCTCCAAAAGAGGCTGTTTCAATCGCTTCTATAGGCAATTTTATTAATTCTTTCAAGCTTCGGGGACCCATTCCCTGACCAACTTCCTTAACAATAATCTTAATTTCAGTTTTTGAAAGGAAATCTTTAACGGTATCCAATGGTCGATAATGCAGGAAATCACCTTCTTCCTGAAGGGATTCCTGAGATGGATTTACATGAATAATTAAACCATCAGCCTTTAAGATATTTACAACTTCTATGAGCGGATCGTATTCTCCTTTTTTCATCATTTTCTCAAGCTGAGCAATACCAATATTCGCCCATAATGGCAAATCATCTCCAATAATTTCTCTGACATCAAAATCAGAAAGATGTCTTTTGTTATCTAAAAGAATTCTACAACTTCCAAGCCCCATGCCCATACCAAATTTTTTACATGCTTTTGCAAGGTTATGATTGATATGATGCGCTTCAGGAGCCCCACCTGTCATGCTTGACACCCACATGGGAACTTTCAGCTGCCTGCCCAGAAACTGAAACGGCTCCCATTCACTGTCTGCTTCTGAACCAAGCATAGGCTCATAATCAAAACGGGTATCCAGCTCATCCTGAAAAATCTGTGAATGTAGTGCATGTCTGATGTGATCTCCTTTCCTGTCTTCCATATTCTATTAGTTTTCTAATAAACGTAATTTTTTTTGTTTGGTTCAAAAAACAACACATGAAATGGCTATGTTCTATTGAAAGCCAAAAGAAATATTATTTCATGAACATTCCATCGGCAAATATAGAATATTATTAACAAACTTATATTTTATAATAATGACTTTTTTTAGTTTTTTAATAAAACCTAAACATATAAAACGAGCCATCTCCCCTATTACGAGATGGCTCGTATCATAAAGCAAAGTTAAACAATGAGCATCCCACAGCCTATTGCCTAAAAAGCATATGTATTAATCCCTAACTTTGCAAAAGTTAAGTATTAAGTACAAGTTTTGCTATAAAACAGGACCGACCTTATAGAATTTACGCTACGAAACAAGCATTTAAAATAGCGGTGGCCTTGTGCAAGCAATACGTAAGGAGCGAATGAAGAAAGTAAAATAAAAGCATTATTGTTTATTTCGCTACGTCTTATATTGCGCGGGGATTTTAAATGCGTAGTTTTGAAGTAAATTCTATGCAGTCTTGATCTTTTGTAACTTTTGCATCAAGGCAAAAGTTAAAAGTAAGATATACAGACCATTTATAGATAATTAAATATTATTATTTTCTCTTTACTTTTCCTGATGAAAAGTAACAAAAATCAGCGCTTACGGTAATTTTGCTAAAATCAAAACGAATTGAATCCCTGCGCGTTCCAAGCCGTCACGAAATAAATAATGTATTTTTAAATAAACATTTACCCTTCGTGACTTCAGGAACGCTTGCTAGTCCCATCACTATTCAATTCGTCTTGATTTTTTACGCAAAATTCCCGAATGCGCATCCTTTGCCTTACGGCAATCAGTTTGCCGACAACAATTTAATTATAACAGTGATTTATAAAAAAGATTTAACCGTTTTATATGCAAATAAGGGCTGAAAAAATTATTTACACTTTACAAAAAATCACGAAGAAAGACATAAAACGTATTTACTTTTTGCAAAAACAAAACAGAACTTTCTAAAACAAAATGTTTTCTAATGTTTATTAAAACTAATACGTAATTTCCCTCCAAGTTAGGAATTAATTAAGGCAATTACAGATATGTATTTTTTATCCGAATGCTTTTCGTACCTTTGCAAACTTAAAATTCAGCAACATATAAACACATAAATAATACTATTTTAAATGATTACAGTATCTGATCTTAGTGTACAGTTCGGGAAACGCATATTGTTTCAGGATGTCAATTTAAAATTTATGCCAGGCAATTGTTACGGTATAATTGGCGCTAACGGAGCCGGAAAGTCAACATTTTTAAAAGTATTGTATGGAGAACAGGAAAGTACCAGAGGAAATGTAAGTTTTGGTGTTTCTGAAAGACTTTCAGTATTAAAGCAAGATCACTTTGAGTTTGATGAATATACTGTTATCAATACTGTTATGATGGGACATGCTGAACTTTGTGCCGTCATGCTGGAAAAAGATGCGATTTATGCCAAACCTGATTTCTCCGAAGCCGATGGACACCGTGCTTCGGAACTGGAAGAGAAATTTGCAGAAATGGACGGTTGGAATGCAGAAAGCAATGCAGCGAGTTTGTTGAGTGGTCTGGGAATTAAAGAAGAAGTTCATAACAAACTGATGAAAGAACTGAGCGGAAAGGAAAAAGTAAAAGTTCTTCTGGCACAGGCATTATTTGGTAAACCCGACAATTTATTACTGGATGAACCTACCAACGATTTAGATTTAGATACCGTACAATGGTTGGAGAATTACCTTGCCAATTTTGACAATACAGTATTGGTAGTTTCTCACGATCGCCACTTTTTGGATTCAATCTGTACCCACATTATTGACATTGACTTTAACAGAATTCAACAATTTTCAGGGAATTATACTTTTTGGTATGAATCCAGCCAGTTGGCACTCAGGCAGCAACTTACACAAAACAAAAAAGCCGAAGACCGTAAAAAGGAATTACAGGAATTTATTGCACGTTTTAGTGCAAATGCTTCTAAATCAAAACAGACAACCAGTCGTAAAAAAATGATTGAGAAGTTAAATATTGAAGAAATAAAACCTTCGACCCGTAAATATCCCGGCATTATTTTTACACCTGAACGAGAATGCGGAAATAGTATTTTAGAACTGGAAAACCTTACTAAAAGCGTAGATGGTACAGTATTGTTCAAAAACTTATCATTTACACTTCAAAAAGAGGATAAAGTCATATTTCTATCACGGGATTCAAGAGCAATGACGAATCTGTTTGAAATCATCAAAGGTCATATTCCTGCCGATAGTGGAACTTTTGAATGGGGACAGACCATCACCAAGGCATATCTCCCTCTGGAAAACGAACATCTTTTTAAAGAACCTATTACCTTAATCGATTGGCTGGCTCAGTTTTCAATGGATACTTCCGAAATGTACCTGAGAGGATTTTTAGGTAAAATGCTTTTCTCCGGAGAAGAAATTTACAAAAAAGCCAATATTCTATCAGGTGGTGAAAAAGTAAGATGTATGATTGCCAGGATGATGCTGCGCAATGCCAATATCATGCTGCTGGATGCGCCAACCAATCACCTCGATCTGGAATCTATACAGTCATTCAACAATACCCTTATTAAATTTAAAGGAAATATCCTGATGTCGTCCCATGACCACGAATTTATCCAGACCGTTTGCAACAGGGTGATAGAAATGGGTCCCAATGGTATGATCGACAAACAAATGGAATATGATGATTATATTTCGGATGATAGACTAAAAACACAGAGAAATAGTCTTTACAATTATGCCAAATAAGTTGAAAAACATTAATATTTAATAATATCTATAAAAAATCGGGAGTAGTCTAATCTTCCGTTTTTTTTAAGGGCCATTTTTTTGGACTAAGCAAAAAGTTTAAGAAGTTGGATTAGGAAAAATTTCTTTTAAATTAAATTTTCATTCAGAATTTATCTTCAAACTAAAGATCACTAGATTTTTACAAAATGAGTTCCAGAAATAATTTTTCCATTCTGTTGAATTTGAACCCAATAACAACCTTTAGCCAAGTCAGATACATTTATTTCAATATTTTCATTATGAATGACAGGAATAAATTTTGTTCTTATTATCTTTCCGAAAGTATTGTATATTAGTATTTTGATTTCATTTAACTGATAATTTTTAGTGCTTATGCTTAATATATCTTTTGCTGGATTAGGGAAGATGTTGAAAATGATAAGATTATTCTCTTTAATTCCTGATACAGAATTTA
This sequence comes from uncultured Bacteroidales bacterium, assembly GCA_903899825.1. Taxonomy (GTDB): domain Bacteria; phylum Bacteroidota; class Bacteroidia; order Bacteroidales; family JACABE01; genus JACABE01. Next base: position 39,067 of record CAIUKU010000500.1, read on the forward strand.
CAATGAAACTAAAATTAATTTCTCTTCCAAAATCAGATTCAAAACCATAAGCTGTCACATAACCGTTGCTGATTTTTTTATTTAACATCGCTTGTCCTGCAGTTCCATTTCCATTAGGAGGCATATTAGCCCAAAATTTCAAACCATCGTCTCCCAAATCTGTTAAGGTTATTTTATAACATCCATTTGCAAGACTGAAATTTTTTGAATACCAAGTGTTTGCATTCATTATAGTATCACTTTGACTTAAAATATTTCCATTAACATCTTCCACTTTCCAACTGGTTTCATTAGGTTTGTAATTAGTAAAGAAATCCATTTGATATTCGTTTTCAGTAAAAACAGGAACTGAATTAAAAATTGTCGATAATCGGTTATTAAATAGATATTCATCTGTTAGCCCATTTGGCAATTTAAGTTGAGCCCAAAAACTTCCTGCAGAGCCACTAATCGAATTCCAGTCTGGTGTTGGTAATATAATTTCAGTCGTCTCTAAAAAAGCGAGATTTCCACTCCAATGATATATATTAGTATTACCTGAAGTAAATCCATACTCAATGTCAATTGAAGTTAAATTGTTTTTCCCGGTATTTTTGATTTTTACAATTGGTTTTCCACAAATAGGATTAAAACGGCTGAGAATTTCGTAATTATTTGGAGCAATAATTTCCTCTAATGCTGCATCATTTTGAAAGTTAGGATTAGAATATGAAACCAATTGTGATTCTGTGATATAATTACCATCAGGATCGTAATCAATATCGTAATCAATAGTAATTTGATTATTTGCAATATAATTGCCCAGTTCAAATTCCTGAATGGTAGCAGGCATCCCAGGGCACCAGGCTGCTCTGTCGTAAACCCAGGTTCCTCCCTGTGGATAGAGAGGGTTTAGAGCACAGGGTTGTAAAATTTGCCATTGCCGTATAGTTTGTCCGTTAACTTTCATCTTATGTATATTTGAACAAAATTCGGCACAATTATTAGTAACTCCCATTCCATGACCAGTGAGGGTAGTTCTAAGTTTGAGCATTTTTTCGTTGCTATCAATAGGGATCGTTTTTGCTACAACTTTTGTATCAAAATTACTTAAATTGAAATTTCCCTGCCAAATGTTTTTAATCTGTATAACATCACGGGGAGGAGTGCCTTCAATAAAAGCGAATTTTAAATCAAGCATTTCCTGAAAATTCCCGGCTTTTAAATATACAGTATCTTTTAATAAACTTACAAAATCAGAAACATCATATGTCCATTGCCATCCATTACCCAGTGACAAGCCATTTCCGTATGGTGTAATAAAGCGGCCCAATTCCCATTTATTGATAATTTCAAAAGGATTTCCGTAATAAATTGTGTTTTTTTGTATGAATGTAGTATCAGTTGTTGAAAGAACTGAATCTATTGCAAAACCATTGCTGTCATATGTATATCTGTAAAAAGACTGCCATTTATAAATAGTATCTGTTGGAGTTGTTGGATGTAAATTGTCTCCATAAATTACTATCATTACCGGAGTATTCAGAAGAGAGTCAAGTATGAATGTAGAATCAATATGTGATTGATATACTCCTTTCTCAAATATTATTATAGGCCTGTAATTTGTATTACTAAAGTTTTTAAACCGGATTCCTTTATAATTCTGCCAGTTTTGAATTCCTGAAAAAAGAGCCGCGTTCTGTGATTGTAAACTTATATCATTAGTAAACCCGCCAATGCCTTCATTAAAGTCATACGAATAAATCAGATGTTGAAAATCGGGATGAGTAGTTGTGATTTTATTAAACATTAATTGTTTTATTGAAACACTGTTTAATTCTGTATTCCAGACAGAAAAATCATCAATAGAACCTTTGTAATTTCCATTTTGATAGGATAAAGCACTTCCGATTATAAACCGGTTTATAGTATCCATCAATTTTACTTTAGCTGTACCACTTTGCCATAGGTTTCCATTCAAATAAATTTTCATACTTCCACTCTGGCAGTTTTTTGTAAATGTCCAATGATTCCAGTTTCCTTTAAAATCAGTTGCCAGAGCAAGTTTATTAATTCGGTCATAAGTGTTTTTTCCTGCATCCCAATAAACATTGCTGTTGCTCCAGGGTAGATGTGCATTCAATAATCTGGTGTTTGCTGAATTTACACCTTCAAAAGCAGAACAGTTTGAAGGTTGCCCATTTAAATCTCCATTTTGCCAAAACATAATTGTAATATTTGAATCAAGCATACTAAATCTTGATTTAGGAACTTCAAGAAAATTATTTAACCCAAAACTAATATAGTTATCTGTTGAATTGCTTAGTAAACCGGAAGCAAATCCTGTCGTATTCGCTAATAAATTTATGTTTCCTGAATTGTTAGTGTAAGAAATATCAATAATAATACTGGAAACTCCATCCCAACTATATGGCTGTATAAAATGGAAATATTTCCATCCGTTTGAAAGTAATGAAGTTGTATTGCTATATACTGTTGTTAAATTTGTAATCGAAGCAGGAACAGACAAGGTATCACTATTACTTTGTTTCATTCTGATTGTTATTTTTGCAATACAAGAATTGAATAATCCTGAAATATTTAAACGAATTCCACTCAGATTTCCCATTGTTAATCCTGAAGCAATTAATTCACTGGCTTTCCAGATATAAATGTTTCTACCATCGGGGATTCCTGATAAAAAAGGCTGAACAGTAGTTGAAGTCATATTCCCAACTATTGTCGAATCAAAAGAAATTACATTGTCATAAACAATATGTGATTCAAAATGAGGCAGATATTTTATGGATGGAGAATTTCTTAGTTTTACGGTATCAGTAAGCGTTCCTGTAAAATTAAAATATTTATATTTCTGTTGAGTGTATTGAGTTGAATCATACTTTTTTGTATGTTCAAAAAGGTAAGTGTAACTCAGATAATCCCATTCTCCACATTGAGGATTCTGCCCCGGATCACATTTGAGCTTATAATACATCAGTACTTTTTCAAATTTTTTTCCTGCAAAAGAAGGGAAAACAAAACTGCCTTCTCTTGAATTTAAACCTGATGGTCGTGGCCAGTTGAAATCAAAAGTCTGAACTATCGTTGTATCTCCTGGTCCGGCAATTAAATTTGTTTGTAATAATAGGATTATTACTACAAATATAAAATTGATTTTTTTCATACTAAATAAAATTTAAGTATTTAATACTCTGTGAATAAGAGCTAAGCTATTCCTTTGTTTGCAAAAATAAGTATTTAAAATCTTGTTCACTGTTAACAAAATCATATTAAAAAGAATGCTTTTTATCTAATTGAAAACATTTTAATCGCTGATATTAAATCTAAGAAATTTCTGTAACTTAATAGATTTAATTTTTATTATTTTATTGAAACTTATCTAAAATGAATCATACTTTCATGTTTATATCTGATAATACTTTGTTCAGTAAAATATATATTGTCTTTCATTATGTAAAGCATTATAAACTTATTTTTTGTAACGAATTCTTACATCTGAATTTTTATTTTTTAATGATTGATTTACATTCTCTGACGGAATCTAAAATCTACCCCTATATTTAGGAGCAGAATCCTATCAAATGTCATATTTAATTCTCCCAAATGTACATATAATTTATTATCATGTATTTGATTTAGAAAGTGTAAAATAAAACTTAAAGTGGCATTATATTTATAAAATATGTATCCCTAGCAAATTCAGGGTAGCAGATGTTAAAAACTTCATCGCTTTGCCGATGGGCAATAAGTTTAATTGGGTCTGGCTGTCAATAATTACGATGGCAAACAATGCCAGCGAACCATATTTGAAAATATTGCGTTCTAAGTCTTTACTTAATTTCAGCGATTTGAGAATCAAATGCGAACCATCCAGTGGTGGAACCGGAATCATGTTGAAAATAAATAAACCGAAATTGATATAAATACAAGCCAGCATCATGGACATCAAAATACCCTCAACAGAAATAAAGAGCATGGCTATCTTCAGTAAAACTGCAAATACTATAGCCAGTATAAAATTGGAAACAGGTCCGGCTACTGCAATCAGCATTTCGTCGCGGCAGGGATTTTTTAGTTTCTCAGGGTTAAATGACACGGGTTTAGCCCAGCCAAAACCTGCAATAAGTATAAATACAAAGCCAATCCAGTCGATATGTTTCAGTGGATTCACCGTTACCCTGCCATCCAGATAGGCTGTATCATCACCCAATAAATGAGCAACTTTGGCATGCATGTATTCATGAAACGTAAGGCCAATCAATATGGCAGGCAGTACAGTGATAATACTTTCAAGGTTTAGGGATGACATCTTTTGCTTTTATTAATAATCATCAAAAGTAACATTAATTTGCATTGTATAACGTAAATCTTCTAATTTTGTATTTTTGCAATTGCATCAATACAATTTAATCAAACCGAATGAACCCTATATCAGCAGCAAATTTTAAACTATCCAACTATCAACATATTATTTTCGACTGGAACGGTACGCTTTTGAACGACCTTTGGCTGGCAGTAGATGTAATAGACAAAATGCTCGTTCAGCGAAAACTACAAGGCATGACGCATGAACGCTACTGCGAAGTATTCGATTTCCCTGTCAGAGATTATTATCAGAACATTGGGTTTGACTTCAACAAAGAATCTTTCGAAATTGTAGGTACTGAGTTTATTGTAGAATATGATAAACGACAATATGAATGCGAATTACAATTAGGTACCGTTGAATTGATCAAGAAACTGCATCAGCAAAACATACACTTAAGTATATTATCAGCCAGAGAACAATCTATGCTTGAACAAAACCTCAAGTATTACGGAATCGAACATTATTTTCCGGTAGTTTCTGGTTTAAAGGATCATTATGCACATGGAAAACTCGAGAGCGGATTGCTGCTTATTGAAGAGGCCCATATTCCTGCAGCTGATACATTATTGATAGGCGATACCATACATGATGCCGAAGTGGCCAGAGAAATGGGTATTCATTGTATTCTGATTGCTTCAGGCCACCAGGCCATTCATCGGTTAAAAAAAGCTGAAGTTCCTATATTTGACAGATTAGATCATATTATATCTTAATTCATACAGCTATTTAGCGCAGATTAATTACATATGACAGGATTTAATATTATTCTTCCTTTCCTTAGTGGTACTATAATCTAAAAACGACCATAATGTCCATAATGAAATACAAATGATAAGTCCTATATAAGCATAAAAAATAGATATTATAAATGCCAGGAGGTAAATAACAAATCCAATCATGTAAGCTTTTTTAATTTTTCCAATCAGTTTGGTACTGATAATTGGTTTAATAAGTCTCCGCTTATAGGCAGAAGTAAACCAAAGCAGGTTAAAAGCTATACTTATCAGCACCATGGTTCCGCAATAAAAAGCTGCTGCTGCATTTACAGCTTCTGATTCTATATATTTTGCAAGAATAGCTGTAGGAAAAGGAATAAAGGTAATTAAGAGCAATAAAAAACCGTTTGCAAATAAGAATCTTGAATCTATTTTTTTTAAATAATTAAAAAATCCATGATGGTTGATCCACATGATCAGAATAGCAGCAAAGCTGACTATAAAAGCAAAATAGGAAGGCCATAAATTGATTAATGCCTTGTATAACAAATCACTTGATTTAAAACTCTCTAAATCAGGTACCTTTATTTCCAAAATTAACAAGGTTATTGCAATAGCAAATACACCGTCACTAAATGCTTCAACCCTTGAAGTTTCTTTATCTGCCATAATTTTAA
>CAIUKU010000501.1 GCA_903899825.1 uncultured Bacteroidales bacterium
ATACCCAATTACAAATCCAAGTATTAAAGCAATAACTGCCAATATATATTCCATTTAATTATCGTTTATTTTTATTTACAAAATTACGCTTTTTTTGCTTCAGAGTTACAAAGAATTAAAAAAGACAATAACAGTAATTTTAAAAAATCATAAATATAATTGTATAGCATTGGTCGAAAAGTAATAGACAGGAATACATTATGAATTTTAATGATAAGAGGTATATTTATTTGGTCAATAATTCAGATTTCTAAAAGAACTTATTAAACTTTAATTTATATTGCATTTCAAATCCTCGGTTTATCTGCTTACTTTTGCATTCAAAAACAGTTTACCTTGACACTATTATTTGAAAATTTAGAAAATTGCAATATTTGTCCACGTAAATGTGGTGTGAACCGCTATTCTGATAAATTGGGTTATTGTGGCAGCGATGCTGGATATAATATTTCATCAATCGTATTGCATAAAGGTGAAGAACCTGCAATCAGTGGAGAAAATGGTATATGTAATGTTTTTTTCAGTCGTTGCAATTTACAATGTATTTATTGTCAGAACGAAGAAATCAGTTGCAATAAAGGTAAAGTCATTTCACAAAAATACACACTCGATGAAATCATTGCTAAAATCATTACTGTCTTAAAGGAAAATAAGATTAATTCCGTAGGATTTGTATCTGCTTCACATTATGTACCGCATGTTATTGCAATTATTGAAAATTTAAATTTAAAAGGTTATTTTCCAATAACAGTATACAATACTAATGCTTATGATAGTCTTGAATCCCTGCTTTTGCTGGAAACTTATATTTCAGTTTATCTGCCCGATTTTAAATACATGGAACAATCACTTTCATCAGCATTATCGGGTGCTGCAGATTATCCTGAAATGGCTGCAAAGGCTATAAAAGAAATGTTTCGACAGAAAGGTAGTACACTGATTAAAAACAACGAAGGTATTGCCGAATCTGGTTTAATTATACGACATTTGGTTTTGCCAGAACAAGCAGAGAATAGTTTGAAAGTATTGCGTTACATTTCAGATGAATTATCATCAAACATTTATTTATCTCTTATGGCTCAATATCATCCTTTAGAAAAATTAAAATCACATGCTTTTTTAAACAGAAAGCTAAGTAATGTAGAATATGAAATTGTTGTAAAAGAAGCTGAAAAACTTGGTTTTCACCGTGGATGGATACAGGAATTAGAAAGTGCTGAAATCTATGTTCCTGATTTTAATAAAAAAAACCCTTTCGAAAATCATGATATTTTATTATAGTTCAATGAGATATTAATCTTTAATTTTATAAAAATCAGTACTTTCAAATATTTTATCGGCTGATTTTGCAATAAAACCTGAATACAACTTTCCATCTTTATCATTGTATCTTTTCGCAAATTCATAATAGCAAGAAGGAATTTCATATTCACCTTCAACAAAATCTACTTTGATTAATCCTGATTTAATGCTGGATTGTTCTAATAATTCTTCAGGACTTCCTTTGATTTCCCCGTCTACATCATTTATCAAAAAGCCATTTTGTTTTAAAAAACTATTAACTTTTGCCAGACTATCATATTTTTTTAAATGATTTACACTCACTGTAAAATGATTGGCTCTAAAACCAAATACATATACCCAGGCTGCATATTCAGATTCTTTTTTAAGTTTTTCATAATTTATAAAACTGGGCTTACTCCATACATTTCCGGAATATATCAATTCATCAGAAAGTAAAATATTCTTATCCATGCATTTAATTTCCGATCGAATGATTTGCTGAAAATCGGAAGAGAAATCTTCTAAAACTAATTCACTGATAAATACCCTTGGAGCCAGCTTATCAGTTTTGTGTTCATAGTGCTTTGCAAATAAGTGTTTATTTTCAAAAGAATACTCCCCTCTTTTTTCGTAACCATTATCCAAAAATGTTTCAGCCAGTGCATTAATATTAATGCTTGCTTCATTAAAGGTTCTGAATGCAATATGATCGTTTACAACAAGTTCTCCTTCATTATGAAATAAATCATATACTTTTTTTGCATGAGGATTATTGGCTATATAGTCAGCCCAGAGTCTTTCAAAAATTTGATTGTAATTCATGTATTTATATTTTCACTAAGAAACAGATAGAAACAAACATTTGTTCAATACATAAAAGATAAAATCTAATTAAATGGTTTAATTAATAACCAATGTTTTTTTTATTTCAATCTCAACGTTTCCCTTCAACATAGACCATACAGGGCAATATGTTTCTTCCGAAAGTTTAATTATTTTGTCCAGTTCATCCATTGAAGTATCCTCAGATTTTAATGTTAAATCAAGGATAATGCTTTTAAATCCTGTAGGATGAGTTTCATTTCTTGTTCCGCTTGCAATCATTTCAAATCCACTGATAGATTTTTTCATTTTTCTTAAAAATACAAGTATTGAACTACTCATACAGGATGAAAGACTTAGAAGCAGCAATTCCAATGAAGTATAACCAAGATTATCACCCAAAGGAGGAGTATAATCTATAGAAAGTGGTGCATTTCCACTTACTTTTCCTTCAAAATGAAGTTTTTCGTTTAACAGTACAATGGAAGTTGTTAATAATTTTGATTTGTCTGTCATGAGTTCACTTAATTAAATTGTTGATTTTTTATGGTTGGTTTACATATTATTAAAATTACATCCTGGAAATAATTGGTTTAGATTATAAAACCGATGTTTTTGCGTAATAATGAATCAATTTTATGAAATTTAATGGATTTTCCATGTCACAAATCAGATCTTTTCTATTGTATGCAGATAATTTAAATACATGATCCGTGAATTTTTCATTCTTTTCCAACATGTCTAAACATACAAATCCTCTGCAAATTACAAATGAAATAAATCTCAGAAACTTTCTTTTGTTTTTGACAGGATAATTAATTTGTTGAATTAATAAAATTATTTCTTCAAATAAGGAAGCATACATTTTCTTAATATTGGAAATCTTAGTTTCGATTGTTAGCAATGTTTTAATACCCTCCTGATAATCTTTGTAAACATCAAAAATATCATTTTCAAGCTGGCCGAGACTTCCCATCTTAAAAATCAGGTTTTCTTCTTCCTCATTGGAACAATCGCTAAAAACACTCCAATAAAAGAGCAACGAAATACCTCCTTTTAAAAAAGTTATCTTTTTAATTTCTTCAGCTGTTGTTTCATTAAGAAATTGTTTTTTACTTAAAACCTGAGCATCAAAAACTTTAAAGAAATAACTTTTCAGCAAATTAGCATCTTTCGCATTTTCAAGTGCTTTTCTATAAAACTTTAAAAACAATATTTCATTTGCATTGATAGCAGTAATTTCAAATACTTTGTCAATTAAACGCAGAATATGGTTTTCAGAAATTTCTTTTTTATCGAAAAAATCATCAAATAAACCAGTAAGACCTCCAAGATATGTAGTTGCATATCTTTCTTTTTCAGACATTTTCTCAGCTCTTAAACTACAATAACTTTCGCCTAAAATAGCAGTAACAGCCAATCCGTAATAATCTGTAATTTTTTTGAAATCTTTATTATCAAGCGAAGAATCCTTAATCTTTTTAATTTCTTCGATATCCAGCAAAAGGGTTTTTTCAATGTATTTTTTTTGATATTTTAAGTTTTTATTAAAACTAAAATATAAAAAGGGCAAAGCCATAAGATTTTTTAAATAATTTATCATTTAAGAGACTTAAAAAAAATTACAATTCATTTGAAATCTGATGACAAATTTATATTAAAATTATGAATGCAAAAAAAATCTGATTAAAAAAACAGCTTTTATAATATTAATTTTAATTGTTTGGTTTCTTTTTCAAAGTCGATAAGCCATTTTTTGCGCCATAAACCACCGCTATATCCAGTTAGATTCCCATTTTCGCCAATCACACGGTGACAAGGTATGAGTATTAAAATTCTATTCATGCCGTTAGCATTGGCTACGGCTCTGATAGCATTCGGTTTTCCCAATGTATTGGATTGCTGTTTATAGGAAATGCATGAACCATAAGGTATATTCTGTAAGCCATTCCAGACCAATTGTTGAAATGCTGATCCGGGCGTAAACAAAGGAACTGAAAATATTTTCCTTTTCCCTTCAAAATAAGCTTTTAATTCCTTTTTCAATAAATCAAAATGAATATTATCGCCTTCTATAATTTCTGCATTAAGGATTTTTGACAATGTATTTAATTCTGTTTCCAGCTTTTTTCTATCGGAGAATTCAAGCAGGCAAATACCCTGTGCAACTGCACATGCAATCATAGCCCCTAAAGGTGTTTCAATCCGGCAAAGGTCGATGATCATCATATTTTCACTATTTGATGGAAGCACCATCTAAAAACTGATATAGAAATTCAAGATTTTACTATTTTTTATTAGGCAATACATTGATAAATTAACGTCAAAATTATTAATTTAAAATTCACTTTTTGTTATTCACCATGATTTGTTTCAATAAATACTCCAGTCCATTCAATTTGATTTCGTAGAGGGTTTCGAGCATTATTCCTAATTTCCCTGCAGGAAATCCCTTTTGTTTAAACCAAACCAGATATGGTTCCGGCAAATAACACAATATCGTCCCTTTGTATTTACCAAACGGCATCTGCATGGTGGTCAATTCTGTAAGTATATCCGATTGAGCAGAAAAGTCTATTTCTTCCATTTGAAAGTACTAAATTATTAATAAAGCTTATTGTAGAATAAATTAAACATATTTAATAATCAATTATCCATTTAACAAAAGTATACATTATTAACATATTTCTTAATAATATATTCAATACATCATTTAATAAAAAAACCTCAGTGTAATGTAACATCTGAGGTTTTAATAAAATGTATTAAATAGATTAAAAATTATATATCACTGAAAACAAAGCTCTTGTATTATAAATTGGTTTTCTGTTTGTTACACCACCTTTATTATCTCCATTGGTTGTTCCATACATTGCAACGGTATATTCCCCTTCTAATGCGACATTTAGTTTACCTGAGATAAATACAATTCTTGGAGCAATCCTAACTAGATAATCAATATTAGCACCTCTGGCATATATAGTACTTTTTATTGAATCGTTAGATCCCATATTTTTTGAATATCCAGTAAAAAGGCCAAATTGCATTTTCTTTCCATTTGTTTGCAAATCAGCCCAAACAGATAATGTGTTCAAATTAGTAAATTCTTTTTTCCCTGTTGTAGTATCATTAATTTCTTTTACTGCATAGCCGCCTATCATTACCATATCATAAGCATTTTGAGCATAAATTCCTTCTAGTTTAACAGATATTGGCTTAAGTTTCATATTAACAAAACCAATAACAGAAATACTGTTTAATGTTTGATCAGATTTAAATCTTTTAGTTGCAGCATTGTTTACAGAATAAAGCTCAGGTGTAATCATTTTATAATCAATTCCAGCACCTATCAAAACATTAGATGAATCCATCTTATATTGCATTTGGAAATGAGCATTTGGAATACCGGCATTTCTCATATATTTTGAACTTGCAACAGTTGATGACACATATTTATTTGTTATTGTTGAAATAGAATATTCTGGTCCAACACTCGTAAAATCTCTTTGTGAAAACAAAACTGCAATCAATTTTAAATCGTTGAATGATTTGCTAAAACGTATTTGTGGATTTCGTGAAAATGGTTGAAATGGAGCACCAGTATTAAATGAAATTACACCGGGAAAAGATTCTGCAATAAACATTGGATGCCAGTATTGGCCAACGAGTAATTCAGCAGATTTCCAATTTAGTTTAACAAAAGCATGTCGTAATCTAAATCCATTAACATCATCAAGACCTGAACCGGCATTTCCAAAAAAATCTGCTTCTAAAATGCCAGATGTTTTAGCCCCGAAAGCATCCGGTCCGATAATAGAAGCTTTAAGACGTGATTGAATGGAGAGCATATTGAAATTCGACTTTGCATTCATATCATTTTTATTAAAATCCTCAGAAATATTATCTGGATACAACAAAAAATGACCTTCACGGATGTTTACTGTTTGACGTGAATCGTAAAAGACATCTGTCTTCACAAATCCTGAAAATGAGATACCTAATTTTGGTTCTTCTTTTTTTTCTTGAGCGTAAGTGCTATAAGATATAATTAGTAAAAAAGCAACAATTATTTTTTTCATATTTTAAAAATTATAATTAAACTTTATAATGAGAAATCTTTTTTTAAATTATCTTTTTGTGTTAATAAAGATATAACGACTAAAGTTATAACTGCTAAAGGAATGGAAATTATACCAGGATTATCTAATGGTATTGGCGCGTCTTTTGGAATTAATCCGTATTTTTCATACATCGTTGGAGAGAATAAGATTATACCAATTGAAGATACTATACCAACAATTATTGACCAGGCAATTCCCTTTGCCGTTGTTTTTTTCCAGAATAAGAGAAATAAAATTGCTGGTAAGTTAGCTGAAGCAGCAACAGCAAATGCAAGTCCAACTAAAAATGACACATTCATTCCTTTAAACAAAATTCCTAAAATAATTGCAAAAACACCAACACAAATAGCTGATATTTTTCCGGCATTTACTTTTTTCTTGTCTGTCATTTCAACCTGAAGATACTTGTCAATAAAATCGTGTGCAATCGCACCTGATGACGCAACAATAAGTCCGCTTACAGTTCCGAGAACTGTTGCAAAAGCAATGGCTGATATAATAGAAAACAAACCGATACCAAATGTTTTAGCAAGAAGTGGAGCTGACATATTACTGCTTTCAACATCTAATGCACCGCTAATCATAGAACCAAGACCCATGTAAAGTGTTAAAACATAGAAAAACCCAATAGCAGCAATAGCAACAATGGTAGATTTTCTTGCAGCTCGTTGACTTGGAACAGTGTAATATCTGATTAAAATATGTGGTAATGCAGAAGTTCCTAAAAATAATGCAAGCATTAATGATAAAAAGTTTAATTTATCCCAGAATGTTGCACCTGCAGTTTTTGACAATTTATACAAAAGACCTGGTTTCATAACATCTGTTCCCTTTGTAGGTTTTTGATACCATACGGTTACTTTATCGTCACCATCAGTAAATGCTTTTTTTGAAAAGCGAACAATTTCACTGTTTTCAATAGTTTTAATAAATTCAAATGGGCCAACAGAACCAGTTTGATCAACTTCTTTTCCATTAACAATTATTTTACTCAAATGGCCAACCTGATAGAATTTTTTATCAGATTTGGGTGCACCATTGTATAATTTATCGCCATTGGAAGTTACAGTAATATAAATCATTTCATCAAGATAAGCTGAACTGTCTTTTTTATTGAGTTTATACCAGAAATTTTCACCTTTTTTTTCTATTTTCACAAAAACCAATTTATCTACTACTCTGGTTTCCTTAATTGCATAAGATGAATCAGATATACTTACAATTGTGTCGTTTGTAACCGTGGCTGCTATTTTATCAAATTTATGATAGTTGGCATTAGGAGTTAGGGTTAAGCCATTATTTAAAATATAAATAGTAAGAATAGTAGAAAAAATAACCAATAAAGCTCCTTTAATAAATTGGACATAGGTTGTAGATGTCATTCCGGCAGTTGCAACTATAAAGATTACAATTGAACCAACAATTAAAACGCCCATCCAATGAGGCAATCCAAGTAAAGGAACTACCAGATCTCCTGCTCCTACCATTTGAGGTATAAGATAAAAAATCGAAACAATCAACGTACTTAATGAAGCTGCTAGTTTTATATGTTTTGAATTGAATCTGGCATCCAGCGCATCTGTAAAAGTATATTTTCCAAGTTTTTTTAAAGGCTCTGCAACTAAAAACAACGCAACAACCCAACCTGCTAAATATCCAATTGAATATAGAAAACCATCAAAGCCAGAGTATGCAATCATACCACAGATTCCTAAAAATGAGGCTGCTGATAAATAATCTCCTGCAAATGCGATCCCGTTTACGGCCCAATGTATATTTCCTCCTGCAGCATAATAACTTGATGCCGATTTTGTTTTTCTTGCAAAGTAAAAAGATAATCCTAATACTAAGCCAACTATAAATAAAAATATTATAATTGCTAAATTTGAAACTTCGTAAATCATATTTTGTAGTTTTTTTAGTTTTTATTCATTTTATTTTCCATTTTTGTACAGAAATAATTATAGATAAATCCCATAACTATTGCCAATACTATAAGTCCGAATCCATAAATTATAGCAATGTTTTGTCCACCTATTAATTCTAATCCCATTAATTCAGGATTAGTCAATCCAATAAGTACAAAGCCTGAATAAATAGCAGTATACACAAAAAACAAAATAACACCTAATTTAGCTTTTTTTGAAGCTGCATTGTCGGTTCCAATTTTCACTGATGGTTCATGAAGCATATTTCCTCCTTTTGTTAAAATTTATAATTTTCAAAGATATTAATTAATTTAAATTAAGAAAATCATATTAAGTTGAAATATAACATTGTTTTATAACAACTTTTTTCTATTTTTGAAAAAAATTAAGCAATGAAACTTTCAAAGAAAACCAGTTGTAATGTATGCTTTTTGAAATGCGATATTTATTCAACTCTTGTTAAATCAGGGGCTAATATTGAAGAAGTTAAACCTTTTCATGCATATTTCAAAAA
>CAIUKU010000502.1 GCA_903899825.1 uncultured Bacteroidales bacterium
GTCAACAGCCAATCTATTCTATCAGATTTTAGTCCGCAAAATCAAAGTCTGTATGCCTGGAACGAAATTACAGGCATTTGGCTGGCTTATGAAGATGCCGGATTTGCTGCCTTAAACAACGGAGCTTATTTAGTTCCAGGAAAAGGCTATGCTGTTTCTTATCCGCTTAGTTGTACAAAAGTATTTTCCGGTAATATTAATCAGACAGCAGTAAGCAGTAATCTGACAATTTCAACGGGTATGTACGCAGGCTGGAACTTTCTGGGGAATCCTTATCCATCAGCTATCAACTGGAATACAACCTCCGCTTATACGAGAAGTATGCTGGCAGATGCAGGTAATTCAGAACATGCTTACTGGGTCTGGAATCCGGTCGTTGGAAATTACGGGACTTATATATCAAATGCTTCATCGGGCACCAATGGAGTTAGTAATTACATTGCCAGTACTCAAGGATATTGGGTAAAAGCAATCAGTCCGGGAAGCTACAGTGTCGATAATACTGCATGTGAGCATGCAATGCAGGGATTTCTTAAGAATGCAACTATCGAATCGAAAACAATAAAGTTAATGATTACTAACAATCAGAATACATTTAGTGATGAATTGGTTGTGAATTTTGGTAATACAGAAAACACCAGAGGTGCTGAAAAAATGTACAGTATATATCCCTCAGCACCCAATATATACTCCAGTAAACTAAATAAGAAATGGAGTATCAGCAAACTTACCACAGTTGAAGAGAATGCAGTAGTTCCTATAGGTTTCGAAGCCGGTATAGATGGCAATTATAGTTTTTCAGCTATAGGTGTTGAGGCATTCAATAAGGTAGTGCTTGAAGATTTAAAAACGGGTTTGCAACAGGATTTATCAATCAATGATAGCTACTCATTCAATGCTCTGACAAGCGATAATGAAAATCGTTTTTTACTGCGTTTTTTTACTGCAAATGGCATAAATGATAATGTTGAGAAAATGCCTTCTATATATTATAATAATCATACAATTGATGTTTTCAATCCCTGGTTGGGTAAAACAACTTTATCTATTTACGATGTAAATGGAAAATTAATACAATCATATAGTGTTAATAAAGGAAAAGAAATCTATCATTTTAAATCATCCTCAGGGGTCTATATTTTAAAAATGATGAATGAAAATCAGGTGTTTGTGAAGAAAGAAGTAATCTATTGATCTGATTTTAAGTAATAAATTCAGTTTATCTTTTGAAAGGACTAAATAAATGTTTTAATACCTGAAATCTACATTCATCAGAAATGATTCAACCAATTAAACCGCTTTGTAAAGCTAATTTCACTAGTTCAGCAGTATTTCTGGCATTAAATTTTATTAATAGGTTTTTACGGTGACTAATGGCAGTTTGTTGGCTGATAAATAATTTATCAGCAATTTCTTGATTGGTTAAACCTTCAGCTACAAGAATCAAAATCTGAGTTTCCCTTCCGGTTAATAAAGGAAGTGAAGAATGATTTTTACTGTCAGATTTGGTATTCATAACATCTTTAATAAAACTACTATAATACGTATCACCCTTGAAAACAGTATCTATTGCTTCAATAATTTCTGCAGGTTCAGCATTTTTGTGCAGATATGCTGAAGCACCGGCATTCATCATTTTTTCAACATAGCTTCTTTGTCCATAAGAGGACAAGCAAATAATTTTAATTAAAGGGAATTTAGTCTTTATTTCTACACACAGATCAGAACCGTTACAATCAGGCAGATTTATATCTAACATTATTATATCAATAGTATGCCCATTGAGTATTGCCAGTGCTTTCTTTCCTGAAGCTGCAATAAAACAATCCGAATCTTTAAAGGTATCAACCAACAGATTATGAATCCCTTCAGCTACTATAGGATGATCTTCGATGATTAAAAATTTAAAAATCATATTATGCTTTTTTAAAATCTTTACTAAATTCTACACTGGTTTCGGTCCCTTTTCCGGGAGTACTCTGAATATCGATATTTCCGTTAAGAGCAGCTACTCTGTTTTCGATATTTTTTAAGCCTCTGCCTTTGTTTTTTATTAAATTTCTATCGAAACCTATACCATTATCCATGACCTGAAGGCAGATTCTGCTTTCATCAATAATTAATTGTACATCTATTTTAGATGCATTTCCATGTTTGATTGCATTGGATATTAATTCCTGTACTATTCTGTAAATTGCAATTTCGAATTCTGTTTCCTGCCTCTTTTCTTCACCATAAAATTGGAAATGAACCAACACTTTGTCCTTTTCATTAAAACGATTGCAAAAATCTTCCAATGATATTTTTAATCCGAATTTAAGTAATGATTCCGGCATCAGATTATTGGCAACCTGTCTCAATTCTCCTATTGTAGAATCGAGCAATCCTAGTGCATTTTCAAATTGCACTGCCATATCTTCAGGTAAAATAACATTTCCTTTCATAGCCATAGATAATTTGAGTTTAATTCCTGAAAGCATTCCTCCTAAGCTATCATGCAGATCGCGGGCAAGACGGGTACGTTCTTTTTCTTCACCCTGCATTACTGCTCTGGTGGCAACTAACATTTTTTCTTTTTCAAGTTCCTGTATTTTTTGTTCTTTTATTTCGTTCTGCTGCAATATAATCTGTTTACGGTGCTGTATATTTCTGTAGATCATCAACATAACAAACACCATCAATATCATTAATCCTGTCAAGCCATACATCAGAAGATTTCTTCTTTTAATAATCAAGTCCTTTACTTGTTTTTCAGCTTTTAACTGTTTTATTTCAATTACTCTCTTTTCTGATTCAAATTTTTCAGCAGCAAACGCAATCTGTTTTCTGGTTTCTGTATCCACATTTTTTTCATACAACTGTAGATATTCTTTAAGATAGGTATAAGCAAATTTATCCTGACCAAGTTTAGCCGCATTCAGTGAACCTGCCTGTAAAGCAGCTCTGAGTAATTCTTCAAATGATTTTTCTTTTGCTATTTCAATAGCTTTACGGGCTGATTCAAGACCTTTGTTGTATTGTTTTAATTCATAATAAATTTCTGACATTGCAGACAAGGCTTCACAATAATTAAAGGTAAGTCCTTGTTTTAAACTTATTTCCGAACTCTTTTGATACATTTCCACTGATTTTGCAAATTGCTTTCTTTTTTTAGCGATTATCCCCAGATTTCCATAAGTGGAAGCTAAAGATTGCTGATTATTAATTTTTGTTCCTAAAATTAATAGTTCTTCACAAAGTTTTTCTGCTTCATTTAGCCTTCCTTTTTGCGTTAAAATTTCAGCTTTTAGTGTTTTAGCCATCATCAATACAAAATTATCATTCAGTTTTTTAGCAATATCAAGCAATTTTTCTGTATATAGCTCATATTTATCCTGTTGACCTAGTCTTTTGAAAAGATCTGTAAGTCTGCTGTAAACCGTTGCAAGGCTCCTGTCTTCTTTAAGCTCAGAATAGATTAAGTCGGCTTTCAGATAATATGGTAAAGCTTTTTTGTACATACCATTCATGTGGTAAAGCGTTCCCAGTGAAACCAGCGTATTACCCATTGTAATCTTACCATGTGTATCTTTAAATTTTTCACATAATTTTAATCCTTTATTTAAGTAATTTATAGCTTTAGAGGAATCCATTATGATTATATTATGTGTCCCAACTGCATTATAAGCAATGGCTTTTAATTGATCATCTCCGTTTTTTTCTGCAACTTCCAACATTTTATTAGCCCATTCACCGGCTATCTTCATGTCAATATACATATAACATTCACGTATCTGACCCAGTAATTCTATTTTTTTATTATCCTCAGTGGTACGTTCAAGAACTTTTTTGAGAGAATCAATCTGTGCAGTTTGAGCTGATGCATTCTGATGAAATGCAATTAAAACCAACAGAATTACTAATGCCAATATTTTTGTGAATTTTTTCATAAGTATAAATGTTTTCAAAAGTAGATACAAAAATAAAAAAAAACATCCCCATTTATAGGGAAAATAAAAATATTGTTATTATTTATTAAAAATCCCTATAAATAGGGATGTAATCGGAAATCTTATCAATTACTTTTGTTTGATAAAATCTTGATATAAATGAATTTTGCTAATATGATTTATTTTTAAATATCAGTTTATCTATGTATTATGATGAAATGCTTATCTGATAAGGCTTTTGAAAAACTATGAAAAACAATAAGAAATTTTATTTAAAAAAATCTATTTTTCAGTTAAGCAAATGTAAATATTGCTTTTTGATATATTAAATTTGTAATTAAAAATTTCTTTTAAATGAGTTTTAAATTACCATTTAATCAAAATGTATAATAATGCAATATAAATATTTCTATTAATTATTAAACAAATTAAACAAAAATCATGAAAAACATCTATCTTTTTGTTATCGCCATTCTGATTTCCTTAGGAAATCTGTATGCACAGTCACCTCAAAAGTTCAATTATCAGGCAGTAGCCCGCGATGCCTCTGGAAATCTGATAGCCAATCAGAATGTAAATTTCCGTATCAGCCTATTAGAGTCTTCTGCCAGCGGTTCAGCAGTATACGTTGAAACCCATGACAAAACCACCAATGCCTATGGACAGGCAACGCTTATAATTGGAGAAGGTACAGTCGTTACTGGTAATTTCATCACTGTAAACTGGGGAAACGACTCTTATTACCTCAAAACCGAAATGGATGCTACAGGCGGAAGTAGTTTTGCCCTGATGGGAACCTCTCAGTTGCTTTCGGTACCTTATGCACTTTATGCAAAATCTGCAGAGAATGTATTTAGTGGTAACTATAACGATTTAACAAACAAACCATTATTATTTGATGGACAATACAGTAGTCTTACTGGTAAACCAGTATTATCAACTGTTGCTACCACTGGTAGTTATACTGACTTAACAAACAAACCCACTATTCCTGCAACTCAGATTAACAGCGATTGGAATAGTATTTCCGGCTTAAGCCAGATAATAAATAAACCCTTACTTTCAACTGTTGCTACAACAGGAAACTACAATGATTTAAGCAATAAACCGAGCATCCCTTCTAATCAGGTTCAAACAGACTGGAATGCAGTTGCAGGCATGGGGGTTTTGTTAAATAAACCCACATTATCAACTGTTGCAACAACTGGAAGCTATACTGATTTAATAAATAAACCCAATCCATATACAGCAGGTAATGGTATTAATGTAACAACCAACATAATTACGAATACCGCCCCTGATCAAACTGTTACACTAACTTCGGGAACAGGCATATCCGCATCAGGAACTTATCCTAATTTTAACATTGCCAATACCAATCCAAATGCCACACATACCGGCGATGTTAACGGTGATGATACACTTACTATAGTTAGTCTCAGAGGGAATCCTCTTTCAACCAACAATCCAAATACCGGGCAAGTATTAAAATGGAATGGTACCGAATGGGATCCTTCAGGTATAGACGTTTTACCTTCTGGAAATATGGGACAAACATTGATGCATGACGGTATAAACTGGTCAGCTACTTCACATTTATATAATGATGGTAACAATATAGGTATCGGTATTTTTCCGGCAAGCGAGCGTTTGCAGGTACAAAATGGCAGTATTTCAATAACTAACAACAATAGTTTGCCAGGAATGCTGAAATTATACGAATCATCGGACGACGGACAGAATTATACTGCCTTTAAGGCACAAAGCCAAACCGGTGATATTACTTATACCTTACCAGCTACTTCCGGTAATAATGGCGAAGTTTTGACAACCAATGGTATGGGTGAATTAAGCTGGACCAATGCATCGAATAATTTATTAAAAGATGCAGACAACGATACCAAAATTGAAGTTGAGAAAAATACCGATGAAGATATTATCAGGTTTAGTTTAGGAGGTACTGAAAGATGGGTAATGGAAGGTGCCAGATTAGAACCGCGAAATACAGTAAACTCTTTATTTATAGGTGATAGTGCTGGATTTAACGATAATCTTTTAGGTAATTACAATACATTTATAGGTAGTAAAACGGGAGTAAATTCAACTGGTTTTCATAATACAGCAATAGGTACAAATGTATTGTATAATACTACAACAGGAAATCTCAATACAGGTATTGGAAGTAATGCATTATTTTCAAATACAACAGGTGATAACAACACAGCAATTGGCCAAAATACACTTAACTCGAATACAACAGGTTATCTTAACACCGCAATTGGTATAAGTTCTCAATATTTTAATATTACTGGAAATGGAAATACTTCTCTGGGAGCCTATACAATGATTACTAATGTAGCAAACAGCAGAAGTACTGCTTTGGGTCAATTTGCAATGTATTATGCTGATAACCGGACAACAGGAAGAGAAACCTATAATACAGCTGTTGGATTTACTGCTCTTTATGGAAGTTTTGTCCCTTCGGCCAATACAGGACGATTTAATACTGCCATTGGCGATGAAGCTTTATACAGCAATACCAGCGGATCTAACAATACTACAGTTGGTAAGAGCTCACTTCAATCGAATACAACCGGTGAAATGAATACAGTTACAGGTGATTCTGCAATGTTTACAAATACAATTGGTGGTGGGAACTCAGCATTTGGGAAAAATGCAATGCAATCTAACACAGAAGGTTTCGAGAATGTTGCAGTAGGAGTTTCATCATTACATTCAAACACTACAGGTGTTTTTAATACTGCAATTGGAAATTATGCTCTATACTATAATAAAGCTAAGGGTAATTCTACTGCTATTGGATATGCTTCAATGATGAATGCTGATGATGATGTTGCAACAAATAATACTGCAAATACTGCAGTTGGTTACTATTCTTTAAAAGGGAGTGATACTCCTTCAAATAATACTGGCATCGCAAATACAGCTATTGGTTCTGCAGTTTTACAATCTAATACCAGTGGAAGCGATAATTCAGCAATGGGTAGTGCTGCAATGGCTTCTAATTCTACCGGGGAAAAAAATATTGCTTTAGGTGTAAATGCATTAGGCTATAACACAATAGGTAACAATAATGTGGGCATTGGATATGATGCTCTGAAATCCAATACATCTAAAGGAAATAATACAGCCATTGGTTTTATGGCAATGTCATTTGCAAATAGTAATAACACTGCTGAAGCAACTGAAAATACTGCAGTTGGTGCTTATTCAATGATGGGAAATTCAGATGCTAATCAGAATACAGGAAAATATAATTCTGCTTTTGGTAGTAGAAGTTTATACTATAATACTTCCGGTGAAAATAATGTTGCCATGGGAAATTTATCATTAAATTACAATTCATCTGGCAGTTATAATGTTGCTATAGGAAAAGAAGCATTAAATAATAATACAAACGGTTCGGAAAATACTGCATTGGGTAGCAAAGCATTATATACTAACAAAGTAAATTCCAGATCCACAGCTATTGGTTATGAAGCAATGCAAAATGCCGACAACCGTTTATACAATCCCATCAATACCTTTAATACTGCATTAGGTTATCAGGCACTTAAAGGAGGAATTATAGCTGACTATAATACAGGCCAATACAATACTGCAATTGGAGATCAAACTTTATTTTCAAATGTTACCGGAAATAAAAATATAGCAATGGGAGTTTCTGCATTAATTAATAATATTAGTGGAAATGATAATATTGCTATTGGTAAAGATGCGTTATTAAACAATGTTGGGAATCATCAAAACACTGCAATAGGTTCGGAGGCTATGGTAAATGCTAATAATACTCCAAATGGAACAAATACAGGAAATGTCGCTATTGGATACAGAGCATTAAAAGGAGGTAGTTCTCCTTCAGATAATACAGGAACAGCTAATACTGCCATAGGTCATTCGGCATTAATATCAAATACTTCTGGCCAATATAATACGGCTGTTGGATATCAGGCAAACAATAATGTTAGTACAGGAATGCTAAACACAGCAATTGGTGCAAATGCAGCAACAGGAAGTTCTAATACAGGTTCGATAGCCATTGGTGCTTTTGCAGTTTCTGATGCCAGTAATAAAGCAGTAATAGGAACAACAAGCACTTCTGTTATAGGAGGCTATGCGATATGGAGTAATTTATCTGATGGCAGATATAAAAGAAATATCAAGCAAAATGTTCCTGGACTTTCTTTTATTATGAAATTGCAACCGATAACCTATAATCTTGATATCAATAGACTGAATAGAGCCATTTATCATACTGATACAATAGCTTTTGACAAAGAATCTATAGATAATAAAGAAAAAGAAATCCAAAGTGGATTTATAGCTCAGGATGTAGAAAAAGCAGCTGAAGAAATTGGTTATGATTTTAATGGTGTAGTAAAACCTCTGAATGAAAATAGTCAATATGCTTTACGCTACGCAGAATTTGTTGTCCCTTTGGTAAAAGCAGTACAGGAACAACAACAAATGATAGAAGTGCTTAAAAAACAAAACGAAGAACTTTTAAAAAGATTGGAAAAAGTAGAAAACAAATAAATAATGTATTATGAAAAATTTATTTCTAAAAATAGTATTCATGATATTGCCTGTAACATTTTACGGGCAACATATCTCTTCATCTTTAGTATCAACAGCAGGCGATTATTATACTTCAGGAAATTATTCACTGAGTGTTACAATAGGGGAGGCTGTTACAGATTTCTATTCCTCACCTTTAACTTTACTTAGCACAGGTTTTCAGCAACCGCTGGTATTATCTTCCACTTTTTTGGCAACGGTTTCAAATGCCTGGGAAGTAAGAAATAACTGGAACAACGGAATACCCGATCAGAATACAAATGCTGTTATAAGTTCAGATAAGCTGGCTGTGGTAAATACTGCCAATATTGCAAAATGCAATCATCTTAAAATATTACCTTTGGCTAAACTTACCATCAATCCACTTAGAAACCTGAATGTCAAAGCTGATTTTTTAATACAGTCAGATACTTCAGGAACTGCTTCTTTTATCAATTGGGGTAGCCTGCAATCCAATAGCAATACCATTGAAAAATATTTGAATATGGTTTCTGCAGATGATTTTCATATGCTATCGAGTCCTGTCAACAGCCAATCTATTCTATCAGATTTTAGTCCGCAAAATCAA
>CAIUKU010000503.1 GCA_903899825.1 uncultured Bacteroidales bacterium
CAATGCCAATATTAGTTTTTGCAAACCATTTATCATAAAAATGAATATTCCCAAATTTCTGAGCCTTTAGAATTGTTGTTGAAAAAATTAAAATTAAAACAAATAAATATATTCTCTTCATGTATTTTTTTATTTTATTAAATTGCAGATTTAGTTGGCCTAATATTGTTCAATTTTTTATTTGCATGCATGTTTTACTCTCTCCTGATGCGTGAACATGATATATTCCAATTTATTTTGTGAATGAGTTACCACATTACAAAGGTAATTCTACAAACTTAGAATAACCTTATACAATTTCGTAAAAGAATTATAATATTCACTCTTTTGGAGATTACGTAGTATGAGTAAGCATAAACAATATATTAGGGAGATTGTTTAGATGTAAAAACCGAAAGTTTTGATAGTTTTCAGGCTTTTGCGCTTATAAAGTTCATATTGTATTTGAAATTCAGATCATGAAAATCCATTTCCTGCTTAAATTTGCATTTAAACTCAAATTCTTCACTTTTTAAAACAATTTATATAGCTTTTAAGTATTGTATCACATTTAGATAAGTTTATTCTTGGATTTTAATATTGATTTCATACAATTTTGATAAAATTGATTTTATTTTTTTAAAATTTATATCTGCTTTTTTATACGACTGTTACAATACCCGGATATAAATAGATTTTGATTTCCCAAAGTTTTCTTACCTTTGCAACCTTAAAAAAATATTTATGGCTTTAAAATGTGGCATTATCGGATTGACAAATATCGGTAAAACAACTTTATTCAATTGTATTTCAAATACCAAAGCAGAAACTACCAGCTTTGCTTATAGTACCAATAAATCGAACATGGGAGTTGCAACAGTTCCTGATATGCGATTGCTGGCCCTGGATAAAATAATTAAAGCTGAAAAAGTGATACCAGTAACCATTGATATTGTTGATATTCCTGGTTTGGCAAAAGGTTCTAACCAGGGAGAAGGAGTAGGAAATGCCTTTCTTGCCGATATCCGCCAAACAGATGCCATTATCCATGTATTGCGTTGCTTTGATGATGAAAACCTGCCTCATGTGGAAGGGTCTGTGAATCCTGTTCGCGATAAGGAAATCATTGATCTGGAATTACAGGTAAAAGACCTGGAACTCATAGAACGTAAGATTCAACGGACTGACAAACTTGTTAAAGCAGGTGATAAAGATGCAAAACATGGTATTGCTGTTTTAACAAAATATAAAGATCATCTGGAAAATTTTCAAAATGTTCGAACCCTGGAAATAGCTGAAGATGATAAAAAATGGGTCAATGATATGTATTTACTTACCGACAAGCCCATGATGTATGTTTGCAATGTTGATGAAGCTTCTGCTACAACTGGAAATAAATACGTTGAAAATTTTAAAGAAGCAGTTAAAGATGAAAATGCTGAAGTTTTAATAATTGCCGGTGCACTGGAAGCAGATATTGCCGCATTGGATACCGAAGAAGACCGTCTGGCTTTTTTGCAGGATTATGGTTTAACCGAACCGGGTGTTAATAAGTTGATACGCTCTGCTTATCGTTTGCTCAACCTTATCTCATTTTTTACCGTTGGTGGAAAAGAAAACCGTGCCTGGACCATCCGTAAAGGGATGACTGCACCTCAGGCTGCCGGAGCTATCCACAGTGACCTTGAAAGAGGTTTTATACGTGCCGAAGTTATCAAATATGATGATATGATTAAATATGGCTCAGAAGCAAAAATAAAAGAAGCTGGAAAATTAGCTGTTGAAGGCAAAAGCTATATTATTTGCGATGGCGATATTTTGAATATCCGGTTTAATGTTTAAAGTTTTTATTTTCTAATGTAAACTGAATAGCATATTTCTCGCCCATTGTCGTAAATATTTGTATTGTATAAATTTTTCAATTCTTTATTATTATCAAGGTCTGTTTTTAAAATACCTTGTTTAATTTCAGCAAACCAATTTTCCCATATTATTATATCACCACTTTGTAATTGTTTGATATTTTCATTATTAAGTTCTTTCCTTTTTAAAGAATCAAAAAAATCAATATTAAGTACCTCACTTAAATAGGGGTGTGAACAAACAATACGATGACCTGTACCGAATGAAGTGGTAACAAAATTTGCCGATTTAATAGCCAATTGCTGCTCCTGACTTAACATCATATCTCTTTTCCAGTTTATAGCAGCAGGATTTGAAGTAAATGGGAAAACAACAATATAAATTACAAAAAATAGTTGAACTGAAATTTTAATTTTATAATTTTTTTTAAGAAATTCTTCTGTTATAAAATTAAAACCATTCAATGATATAATTGCTATCATTGGCATTACTCCAATAAGAACCCTGTTTAAGCCCATTGAATTAAAAATTCCTAAGTACCAGAACAGGGTATGGGCAATAAAAAAACACATAAAACCGGTAAATATTAGAACTGATATTTCTATTGAGATTTTCTTTTGTACAGATTTGTAAATTATACTGATTGCTCCAATCCAAAATAGTAAATAAA
Source organism: uncultured Bacteroidales bacterium (assembly GCA_903899825.1). Taxonomy (GTDB): domain Bacteria; phylum Bacteroidota; class Bacteroidia; order Bacteroidales; family JACABE01; genus JACABE01. Next base: position 2,513 of record CAIUKU010000503.1, read on the forward strand.
CAGGGATTCCAATAACATATAGCAATTGTTCAATAAAATGAGTAATCTCACCGCTTCCATATGGACTCCCGATATTTGCATACGGAATTTTATTGAAGACCCATAAAAAATCGTGATATACAAAAAATCCGGCTATAGAATAAATAAGGTGACCAAAAAAAAGTAAAGGGATAAACTTCCATTGTCTTTTTAATACTAAATATAAAAAATATACACCTATTATTATTAATCCATCTGACCTAACAAAAGGAATAAATGAAATAAGTATACACGCAGCTATATATCTTTGCTTGATTGAAAAATAGATAGCAAAGATTAAAAATAGGGCAAATAAAGGTTCTGTTAAACCTGAAAAAGTAAGAATATAGTAAAGCGGTGCAAACATCATTATAACAGCTACTATAATAGCATTTTTAAGATTTAAACATTCTGCAGTTTTGAATGTCATGAAAATGCATAGTAATGAAACCAATGCATTAAAAATCTTCATCCCGGTAAATCCAAAATGTGCAAACGGGCAACTTAAAAGAACAAATACCGGTTTTGACCAATGATCGAAAAAAAGTGTTGGATGACTTGGAGCATATTTAGCAAATAAATAATGAGTAATACTGTCACCGGCATCACCAGTTCCATTAAAAAATAGAATTGTAAAAATTGAAATAATTAGATAGCTGAATAATAACAGAAAAAAGGTTTTTTTCATAAATAACTCATTGATAGATAATGTGTCCATCATTCATTAAAAAAACAAATGGCATTAAAATCTATTTTGTTGTTTTCTAGTGTCTTGAAGAATCTTATATTCAAATCTTTATATGCGTAATCCTCATTATATCTTCCTTCTGAATGTATTTTGCTTATCTGCTCAACTATTTTTGAAAAACTGTTTTTTAAGTTATTATAATTCGATGAATCATCCATAATATAATTGATAATATTCTAATCACAGTTTTCATCCTGAAGTACATAGATAGCTTCAATATCTGCTGTAACTATATTGCTAAATATCCATTTCTTGTCTGTTTTCGTATCCTGATTACATGTTTTTTCTTTAAGAAATGTAAGGATATTTTTTATCTTCTTTTTTTGAAGATTTACCTATTCATCAAAACTGAGGTTTTGTGAAAAAACCTTGTTCGTTAGAAAAAAGAGTAAAATTGCAAATATGAGGAAAATGACCTTAGCTGATTGCTTTATATTATTTATCATTTAACTTAGTTCTCCCTCAACACAAATTCGTCATATTCGATTTCAAAGCGCAATTTATGTTTTGATTCTTCGATAGCCAGTGTAAGGAAAATATTCTTTAAATCTGCATTCGGAGCTCTGTCTGCAAGTTTTGTATATAATTTAAATGCTGCTTTTTCTTTTTTCATGGCAAAAACAAGTGCTTCGGCATAAGTCATAGTAGGAGAGGGCACTACATTTACAATGTAATCTCCGATTTTCAGATCTGTAACAGTTTCGGGTTTCATGTCAAATAAACCATTTTCTTTTATAACGATAAGCCTGGCCTTATGGTTGATTTCTTCTTTGGCAAAGTCAAGAAATATTTCTTTAACTTCTGCTGAAGATGAATTATTAGCAAGAATGGTATACAAATCTACTGCTATTTGTTCTTCGTTGATTGCAAAGTCTAAAATGTCATTGATGTTTTCAAATTCTTTCATAGTTTGTTGTTTTTTGTTTTGCTACAAAGGCACTAAGACACTAAGAATTCTTATTATTAATAATTTAGTATCATTATACCTAATACAGTTTGATTTTTATTTATTTTGCTACTAAGACACTAAAATTTATTTAATAAATAACTTTGTGACTTAGTGTCTTTGTGGCTATTTAAACATAATCTTAGTGTTTAATTTTTTTATCAAAATAGTCATCAAAATATTTTACTACATGATCGCAGGCATGATTAAATAAAGCCTGATAATTATTGTCAGCAGTTTCAATAAACCTGTATTTACTTCTTTCTTCATCATTTTCAAAATCAGGTAATAATGAAATTGCTTCCATCATCACATCATTCACATCATTGCCAGTTTGAACGCCCAGTTTTTTTAATAAAGCAAACAATTGCATGTAAGATGTTTCTGCAACAGGAGAAGGCATGGTTTGGTTTATTCTCTGAATATAGCGTTGAGTATTGGTGAAATGACCTCCGATTTCGAAAGGCATTGAAGCAGGAAGAACCAAATCAGCTAATTGAGCTGTTTCTGTCATAAAATAATCCTGTACCACTCCGAATCCTCCGTTAGAAGCGACATCACGCAGGTTTTCTTTGTCAATGGCACAACCCAATGGGTCTTCTCCAAAAACAAAAATGTTTTTGATTTTTCCTTCCCGCAATAGTTTTTCCTGTTCACTGGTATAGGTAGTTGATAATTTATTTACACCCCAGCATTCTTCCATTTTCTTAACAAACACCTTATTATCAACTTCCTGATAACCAACTCCGAATTTAGGATAAGCTCCCATATCAAATAATCCCTGAGAATTATTTTTGGTTTTCAGTGCAATCAGTCCGTTGGAGGTTTTACCCAATTTACCGGTAATCATGGTTAAGTTGTATAATTCTGTAGAAGCAGGTGCAGAAATCTCTTTTTCGGAAAATAAAAGAATAGCATTCATTTGATTATTATAATCTGTGGCGAAATTTGCAATTACCTCAGCAGTAACTCCAGCCAATTTAAGCAGATCATCAAATTTTTCCTTCAAAAGCTTTTCTTTGTATATTTCAAAATCTACACAATTGTCTTTGATAAACATGGCATTGTAAAGCTTATTGCTTAACAAAAAATGATTTACTGCTTTGATAAAGTTATAATAAGAATCAATTTTGATTTGCTTATCAACTTTATGATTCATAGAATTATTGAACAGAGCCGTTACTACTTCTATCTCAATTTTTTTAGTAAAACGGGTATTGTTAACCATATAGCCAAAAACAGGATTGTCTTTGTTGACTTCAGCACCAAATAAATAAATTTTGCTGGCATCTTTAATCTGACTGAAAGGGGCATTGTCAAAAGAAGTATTGATTAAATGTGCACCTCTTTTAATATAGTGCATGCTGCCAATATTATTGGTTTTTGCTCCACCTCTGGCAAGTTTCTGTATCAGATAAATTTCTTCGTTGGTTAAACGGGCTCCTGCATAGAAAGCATTTTCATCAGCATCTACACTCCTTATTTTTTGAACGATATAATCATAAGCTTGCTGAAAACTGATTTCCTCAAATACACCTTCTGTTTTCAATAAAGGTTTGGTGATTCGTTTTTTATCATTCAAATATTGATATCCAAATTTTGCATATTTACAGATGTTTCCGTCAGGATTTACCATGCCTTGGGCACCACTTACTTTCAATACAAAGCCATTTTTATGATGAATCGTAATGCTGCAACCTACAGAACAGTAATTACAAATTGTTTCAAAACTTTCTGCTTTTACAGGCCCGGGTTTAAAATTAAAGTTTTCAGTAATTGCACCTGTCGGGCAGGTAGAAATACACATCCCGCAACTTTCGCAAGCTGTATCCTGTAGTTTATTGCCTAAACTTGGTGCAACATAGGTTTTAAAACCACGTTCAACCAGTCCCAGTGCATTAGCACCCACTACTTCTTTACAGATACGAATGCATCTGGAACATAAAATACATTTATTGTTGTCAATTTCAATGAATGGATGATCAAAATTTATCTGATGCTGACAAAACTCACCTTCAAAGTGCATTTGATTCGCATTGTATTCAGTAGCATATTTTTTTAGGTCGCAGTTAAAATATTCAGTACAACCACATTCCAGGCAACGATTGGCTTCATGTTTTGCTACCTCCTCGTTTTTATATCCCAATTCAACTTCATTAAAATTGAAGCGGTATTTTGGGTTGAGCGTAGGCATTTCTTCCCGTATTTGTTGAGGATAAGCAGCATGATAATCTTCTTTAAGCTGTGGTTTGAAATTATCTTTTTTACTTAAAAACTCTTTTTTTGCAGGTTCAATGGGCAATCCCATCAAAAACTGATGACAGGATAGAGCAGCAATTTTTGCCTGAGCTATTGCCTGAATCAGGGTAGCAGGTCCTGTAACGCCATCACCCGCAGCAAATATGGATTGAATACCGGTTTGTAAAGTATTTTTATCGCAATCCAGATCACCCCATTTAGTGAGCTTTAATTCACCTTCATTTACATAATTATTAATGTCTTCCAGGAAATTAACTTCTGTTTTCTGTCCTATTGCAGCTAAAACATAATCCAGTTTCAGTTCAAATTCAGATCCTTCAACAGGAACGGGTCTTCTTCTGCCTGAAGCATCGGCATCTCCTAATTCCATTTTAATACAAGTCATGGTTTTAAGTTTGCCTTCTTTGTCTTTGTTGATACGGGTAGGATTTGTTAAAAATAAATATTCAACTCCTTCGAGTTTTGACTCATGGATTTCAATTGGATTTGCCGGCATTTCGTTTTCTGTACGGCGATATACAACATAAACTTTTTTTGCACCGCAGCGAATGGATGTTCTGCAACAATCCATGGCTGTGTTTCCACCACCCACAACAGCTACTGTTTTTCCGGAAAAATTGTATTTTTGTCCGGTTATTTCCATCTTTTTCAAAAAATCGATACCTGAAAATACATTTTCAGCATCATCACCTTCACAACCAACCGTAGTTCCTTTTTGAGATCCTATGGTTAACACCACAGCATGATATTTTTTACTCAGGGATTCATAACTTATGTTTCCTCCCAGGGTTTTATTATAAAATATTTTTACACCGGTTTCTGTTATATTGTCAACTTCACTTTGCAATAAATCATTGGGTAAACGGTATTCAGGAATGCCATACCTGAGCCAGCCACCTGCTTTGGGAGCTGCTTCATAAATATCAGCCTGATGTCCTTCTATTTGAAGGAAATAAGCAGCTGAAAGTCCTCCTGGTCCGGCACCAATCACAGCAACTTTTTTCTTTGTTGAAGGTTTTATTTCTGGTTTAAACTGAGTGATGGATTCCAAATCATGATCTGCAGCAAATCGTTTTAGATAATCTATACCCACTGCTGATCCTTCATCCAGCAAATTGCGCCTGCAGGCAACTTCGCAGGGACGCACGCAGACTCTACCGCATATTGCAGGCAATGGATTCACTTCTTTGATAAGAGCAATTGCATCATTGTAAAGACCTTTTTCTATCAGAGAGATATAACCCTGAACATCCACACCTGCAGGGCATGTTTGTTTGCATGGACCTGTACAATCAGCATAATGATTACTTAATAATAAATCCAGTGCCGCTTTACGTGCTTTCCTCACTTTTTCATTATCAGTGGTTATAACCATACCTTCTCTGACTTTGGTAGAACAGGAAGGTTGCAATCCTTTCATGCCTTCTACTTCAACAACACATACATAGCAGGATGTATAAGGTTCGATTCGTGGATCATTACATAAAGTAGGGATCTGGATATTATTTTTTCCGGCTACTTCCAAAATACTTTCATCGGAATAAGCGCTGATTATTTTGCCGTTTAATACGATATTTACGTTGTTGCTCATAGTTTATGAGTTATTGGTTATTGGTAATTGGTTATTAGGCCTTTAGTTTTTTATTCTATAGTTTTAAAGTATCATTTTATTTTTTGATATAGGAATAATTCAAATATCACTATTTAATAATTACAGCTCACTAGCTCACTGTTCATAGATTACAGATTACTGTTTAGTTATTATTTTTACTGACTACTGCAAACTTATCGCTTCAAATTTACATCTTGTAAAACAATCTCCGCATTTAATACAAGTTTCCTGGTTGATGAAATGCACTTGCTTGCGTTCTCCTGTAATGGCTTTTACAGGGCATTTAACCGCACAAATCGTACAACCGGTACATTTTTCTTCTATAATTTCATAAGTTAACAAAGGTTTACAAGCTTTAGCAGGACATTTTTTTGCAAAAATATGGGCTTCATATTCATCTCGGAAATATTTCAATGTTGTTAATACAGGATTGGGAGCGGTTTGTCCTAATCCACACAAAGAATTATCCTTGATCTGAATTGCCAGTTCTTCCAATTTGGCAATATCACTGTCTTCACCTTTTCCTTCGGTAATACGGTTGAGTATTTCCAACATGCGTTTGGTTCCAATACGGCAGAAAGTACATTTACCACAGGATTCTTCCTGGGTAAAGTTAAGAAAAAACTTAGCAATATCAACCATACAGGTTGTTTCGTCCATGACTACCATTCCTCCTGAACCCATGATCGCACCGGTTGCATTTACTGAATCGTAATCAACAATGGTATCTGCCAGAAATTCAGGAATGCAACCACCTGAAGGACCACCCAACTGTACTGCCTTGAATTTTTTTCCATTCGGAATACCGCCGCCCAGTTTGAAAATAATATCACGAATGCTAATACCCATGGGTACTTCAACCAATCCTGAGTGATTGATTTTTCCAGCCAGTGCAAAGACTTTTGTACCCTTGCTTTTCTCAGTACCATATTTGGAATATGCAGCAGGACCATTACATATTATCCAGGGAATATTGGCAAAGGTTTCCACATTGTTGATATTGGTAGGTTTCCTCCATAATCCGGATTCAGCAGGGAAGGGGGGACGTTTGCGTGGCATGCCTCTTTCGCCTTCCACAGAAGCAATTAAAGCGGTTTCTTCTCCACAAACAAAAGCACCGGCTCCTTCTTTTATATGAATATCAAAATTAAAACCTTCGATACCTACTATATTTTTACCGAGATATCCTTTTTGTTGAGCTTGTTCAATGGCTATATTTAAACGCTTAATGGCCAAAGGGTATTCAGCCCGGCAATAAATCACTCCATCAGTTGCACCAATAGCATAAGCTCCTATTATCATACCTTCAAGCACTGCATGCGGGTCGCCTTCCAGTAAGGAACGATCCATGAATGCACCCGGGTCACCTTCATCTGCATTACATATAATGTATTTTTCATCAGATTTATTATTACGGGCAAATCTCCATTTCATACCTGTTGAAAATCCACCACCGCCACGTCCTCTTAATCCGGAATCCAGGATAGATTGAATAATGGCTTCATACGAAATTTTTTCTTCGGCGATCTTTTTAATGGCAGCATAACCCTGTTGTGATTCATATTCCTCAATAGATTCAGGATCAATCATTCCACAATGACGCAGTGCAATTTTTACCTGAGCATCAAAGAATTTGTTATCCTCAGTATCAAATAATTTTGTTGATACTACATATTCATTGATAGGTTCATTCTTTTTAATATGTTTTTCAAGAATTTCTGTTATTCTCTTTTCATCAACATTTCCATATAAATATGAACCATTTTTGTCAATAATTTCAACCAGTGGTTCACGAAAACACATACCGATACAACTGGTTTTCTTCAGTTCAAAATCCAATTTATCAGTTTGCATCAATGACTCAATTTTAAAATATATCTTTTGAGCACCGGCAGCTATTCCACAACTACCTAATCCGACTATAACTTTTGTCTTTTCCATTTTTAACGGTATTTTGTGGTTAATTACTTTCTTTGATTTTGATATTTTTTACTATATTCACTGCTTCTTTACCAGTTAATTTTGCGAAAGTATCATCACTTATCATCATTGCAGGAGCCAATGAACAGCAACCAAGACAAGCGACTGATTCTAATGTAAACAATCTGTCATCAGTAGTTTCACCATCCAGAACTTCAAGATATTCCTGTAAGGCTTCAGTAATGAGATTGGCATTTTGCACATGGCATGCAGTACCATGACAAACTTTTATAATATATTTACCAACAGGTTTTAAGCGAAACTGTGCATAAAAAGTAGCAACACCATACATATCACTTAGCTTTAAACCAGTTTCATCTGCAATCTTTACAAATGCTTCGTTAGGGATGTAGCCAAAAGTTTGTTGTGTGCCCTGCAATATGGGGATCAGATTCCCTTTTTTGCCGTTGTACTTTGCAATTAAAGCGTCAATTAAACTTAGATCAACTTTATCGTTGATTTGATATTCCTTATGTTTTTTAATTCTTTCTATTCGCATAGTATTTAAATTTTATCAGTGCTAAAATATAAAACATTTTTGAAATACAAATTTTTTTTAATAAATATTTGCTTTTTCAGGAGAATAGGAGGGACGAATAAGTTGTGGGATGTTAAAATGATTAGATTTTTTGTTGTGGTAAAGCATTATTTAAAATATCCATAGGTATTTAATCAGATAAAAAGGTTTAACTCATTTAGGGTGATACATTGTTGAAGTCAGATGGTATTCAATAAAATACATAAATGAATTATGCTTTTTATTGTAAGAAAGTTGAAAAAGATTCTCCTTAGTTTTGCTTCGAAAATCATTTTTCTTAACTAAATACCTCTTCAATTCATCAGCAAGATATTTAATTGCTGCTTAAAAAGGGGTGATACTTATACCTATTGAAACAGGGTATATTTGAGGTCCTTTGTCTTTTTCAAATATTTTGGAAAATGAATAATACACCATAATATTATATCTTCCGTAACCTATGCGGCCAGTAATTCCATAATTCCATTTATTAACATATTTAATATTACTTTTTTTAAAAGTAATAACATCAGAAGTATTTTCAATAACATCTTCACCTCTGTATTTCGTATGGTTACTAAAATTACAACCTATTTTAAACCCAACAGATGCTTTTATTCGCTTATTTCTCTCAGCTCTGGTTTTAAATTTTATTTCAAGTGGGATATCTAAATAGGTGATATTTAATTTGTTTATACTGTAATCAATTTTTCTTCCATAATAATCACCTAATTTCATGAATTCTGAAGTTCCCGTTAGCTGTTGATTAGAAACATCTCTTGATAATATTATAACATCACTATAGAAATTATGTGAACTAATACCAATACCTCCTGCTAGACTAAAATTTGTAAAACCAATTGGAAAATTCAACATTGTATATGCATTGATTCCTTGGTTAATTGCTCTTACGTTAGCAACAGCAGGAACATTTTGCCATAAATCAGTAAAAAAATCAATAATCAAAAGGTCTTTTCCTTTGTTTTTTTCTGGATTAATTAAATTAGTTTCTTGAGAAAAGCCATTTAATAGTAAACTTGTTAGTACTATTAAAAATAAATATTTTTTCATTGATTAAATTCTTAATATAATTCGGACAAAGATAAGTACTTTTGCAAAAAGAAACTATATCTTTTTTAGTTTTATTTGCGTTATCAAATCATTGTATTGAATCTAAAAATGAGATTATTAAATAAAAAATTAATTGATCAAGAATTATAAAATAACAGATTGGTTGCCTACAACGCTTAAAGAAATGGAACTTCGTTCCTGGCAGCAACCCGATATTATTATTGTTTCAGGGGATGCTTATATTGATCATCCTGGTTTTGGACCCGCAGTAATAGGTAGAATTCTTGAGAAAAATGGTTTTAAGGTAGTAATATTGCCACAGCCGAATTGGCGTGATGATTTAAGAGATTTTAAAAAAATTGGTAAACCCAGATTGTTTTTTGGTGTTACAGCAGGGTCAATGGATTCTATGGTGAATCATTATACTGCAGCACGTCGTTTACGAAGCGATGATGCTTATACACCCGGAGGGGTTGCTGGTTTTCGGCCTGATTATGCCTGTATTGTATATTCAAAAATACTTAAAAATCTATATCCAGATACTCCAATTGTGCTAGGTGGCATCGAAGCTTCACTTCGAAGAGTTACGCATTATGATTATTGGTCTGACACTTTAAAACCTTCTATTCTGATAGAAAGTGGTGCAGATATGCTGGTATACGGAATGGGAGAGCAAACAATTGTTGAACTTGCAAATAAGATTAACAATGATACAAAAATTAATGAAATACTGGATATTCCCCAAACTGCTTTTTTATTAACAAAAAACAATTTACAATTTGAAGTAAATAATTGGAAAACAATAGAAATAGCATCTCATGAACAATGTTTAAAAAGTAAAAAGATTTATGCTTCAAACTTTAAAATTATTGAAGAAGAATCTAATAAACAACAAGCGAATAGGATTATTCAAAAAATAGAGGATAAATTTTTAATAATCAATCCACCAAACCCTGTTATGTCAGAAAAACTGATTGATAGTTCTTTTGATTTGCCATATACACGTTTGCCTCATCCTAAATACGAAAAAAGAGGAGCTATTCCTGCCTATGAAATGATAAAATTTTCTGTAAATATTCACAGAGGTTGTTTTGGGGGTTGTGCTTTTTGTACTATTTCAGCTCATCAAGGGAAACTGATTAGCAGTCGTTCTGAAGCATCAATTTTAAAAGAGTTGGAAAAGATAGTTCAAATGCCTGATTTCAAAGGATATATTTCAGATCTTGGAGGTCCTTCAGCAAATATGTATCGTATGCAAGGCAATGATTTATCAGTTTGCCAAAAATGTAAAAGATATTCTTGCATTTTCCCGTCTACATGTAATAATTTAAATACCAATCACAAGCCACTCATTGAATTGTATAAAAAAGCTGCCAGAATTAATGGAATAAAGAAAGTATTTATAGGAAGTGGTGTTCGTTATGATTTGTTTACTGCCAAAAGTCGCACTGAATCTTTAAAAGGTTGTTATGATGAATATGCAAAACAATTAATTGAAAATCATGTATCCGGTAGATTAAAAGTTGCACCAGAACATAATTCTGATACTGTTTTAGAAATTATGCGTAAGCCTTCTTTTAGATTCTTTGAGGAATTTAAAGCTAAATTCGAACGAATTTCAAAAAATAAGGGCCTAAACCAACAAATTATTCCTTATTTTATTTCAAGTCATCCTGGTTGTGATTTAACAGATATGGCATTATTAGCCTTAGAAACCAAATATTTAGGCTTTAAACCAGAGCAAGTTCAGGATTTCACACCTACACCAATGACATTAGCTACTGAAATATATTATTCTGGTTACCATCCATATACATTAAAACCTATTTTTTCAGCAAAATCTCTTGCACAAAAAAAAGAACAAAATCTTTTTTTCTTTTGGTACAAACAAGAAAATCATCAAAAAATTTACAATTTACTTAAACGATTGAATAGAGAAGATTTAGCTACAAAACTATTGCCTTCAAAAAAGTATTTTAATAAAGGAAAATAATTAAATTCTGTTGAAAAAAAGGGCTA
>CAIUKU010000504.1 GCA_903899825.1 uncultured Bacteroidales bacterium
CCCAATGGAGGTGAACAATGGAAAGGATGTTCTTCAAAAATTATAAACTGGTCATCAGGTGGAAGTTCTGGGAGTTTTAGCATTTATTATTCCAGTAATAATGGAAATACCTGGAATTATATTTCAAATACTTCCGGCAGTTCCTATACATGGTCGCAGGTTGCTGATATTGCTACTTCCAATAATTGCCTTATTAAAGTTCAGGACTATAACAACTCAAACATAAAAGATTCCAGTGATGCTATTTTTGCATTGATTAAAAATAATGATATTATAATAACAACTCCAAATGGAGGAGAAAACTGGGAAGTTGGAACCACAAAAACCATCAGTTGGGTTTCTGAGCCTACTTCTAACCGCTATTACACCTATTATTCCATCAATAATGGCAGCAACTGGAATTCAATTGGCAGCTATACTTATTCCAATTTAGTTTCATGGACAATACCCAATTCTCCTAATACCACAAGTTTAATAAAAGTTACAGATTACGACAACAGCTGTATTCAGGATATAAGCAATGCAAGTTTTACAATAGCCCCTCCCCAACCCTATATTACAGTTACTTATCCTAATTCAAATGTAACAACTTATGCCAATAATTCAATTAATATACAATGGAGCAGCGCCTATCTGAGTTCAAGTTTTGTGAAAATAGAATTTACTTTAGACAATGGTTCTAATTGGACAACAGTCGTTACACCCACTGAAAACGATGGAAGTTATACCTGGACTTTGCCTAATATCAACTCACTGAACTGTAAATTCCGCATCAGCGAATACAATAATCCGGCAGTTTATGATGAAAATGATATTGTCTTTAAAGTACTTCCACCTTTTATTACGCTTACCACCCCAAATGGTGGAGAAAACTGGGAAGGATGTACTTCAAAATCCATTAGCTGGACATCGGGTGGTACAAGTGGGAGTTTTAGCATTTATTATTCCAGCAACAATGGCAATACTTGGAATAATATTTCAAATACTTCCGTTAGTTCTTATACATGGACACAGGTAGCTGATATTCTTACTTCCAGTAATTGCCTGATTAAAGTACAGGACTATAACAACTCAAACATAAAAGATTCCAGTGATGCTGTTTTTACATTAAAGCAAAATGATGACATAATCATCAATTCTCCTAATGGCGGAGAGCTTTGGCAAGCAGGCAGCACTCAGAATATCAATTGGGTCTCGGCAATCAGTTCAAGCCGTTTTACCGTCTATTATTCCACAAATAACGGGAGTAGCTGGAATTCTTTAAATTCATATACTTACAGCCAAAACCTTAACTGGAGTTTACCCAATACACCTTCATCGACTTGTTTGGTTAAAGTTTCGGATTATGATAATACATGTATTAAAGATATCAGTAATACAAATTTTTCTATTATACCCGGAACACCATTAGTAATAACACCTAATGGCGGAGAGAATCTATATTATGGCTCAACATATACCATCAACTGGACAAGTGATTATTTTTATACCAGCTATGTAAGTCTGAATTATTCTGTTGACAGTGGAGCAAGCTGGCTTCCCATTGCTTCAGTAGCTAACAATAATGGTAGTTATTCATGGAATATACCCAATAATTTTTCAAACAAATGTTTAATAAAAGTAAACGAATATAATAATCCATCCAATTATGATATTAGTAATGCTGTTTTCAATATTAAACCTGGTTTGGTAATTACTTCCCCAAATGGAGATAATGGACTGGAAGATTGGAGAGTATGTACTCAAACAACCATAAAATGGAACAGTGGCGGAGGATCTGGAAGTTATAAAATTGAATATTCCACAGATAATGGAGTAAACTGGATAACTATCATCAGCAACTGTTCATCATCCGGCACAAATAACACGTATGACTGGAGCATTCCGAATACACCTTCTGCTCATTGTTTAATAAGGGTAACTGACAATAGTTATGCTATAAAAACCGATATTAGTGACGCTAGTTTTACGATTTCTCCAGCTATTGTAATCAATTCTCCGAATGGTGGTGAAAGCCTGCAACCAGGAACTATCCAAAATATCAGTTGGACAGCACTAGGTTCTTCCAGCTATTACAGCATAGATTATTCCATCAACGGAGGAAGCAGCTGGACAAATATAGTTTACAATCAGAATATACCGGGCAATAGTTATGCATGGAACATTCCTGCAGCTTCTTCATCCAATTGCCTGATAAAAGTAACTGATTTTATCAATAGCTGTAAACTGGATAAAAGTGACAATGCATTTGCCATAGGATTACCTTCACCAACTATTACGGTTACGGGTCCGAATGGTGGTGAGAATCTGAGTGGTTGTGCAAGTCAGAATATCACCTGGTCATCTTCAGGAACTTCAGGAACTTACATTATAGAATATACTACTGACAGTAGTGTAAGCTGGAATACGATTATCAGCAATTACACTACGCTGAGCGGAACTTTTGCATGGAATGTTCCTAATATCAATTCTAGCAAATGCAAGATCAGAATAAAAGATGCCAACAATTGGAGTACCATTGATCTAAGTAATAATTTCTTTACAATCAGCCAAAGTGTGACTGCTGTCATATCAGCCAATGGACCAACCACATTTTGTAGCGGAGGAAGTGTTGTATTAATTTCTTCCAGCCCTACATCCAATGTATGGTATCCTGGAGGTCAGACAACTCAATCCATTACAGTTACTTCCAGCGGTATGTATTATGTAACTGTAAGCAATGCAGGATGTGCAGCAGTTTCAAACAACATCGGAGTTACAGCCAATCCTTTGCCTGCAGCTCCTGTTGCTTCTAGTAATTCACCAGTTGCTTTGAACGGAAACCTGCAATTATCAGCAAGTACAATTCCAAATGCCAGTTATATCTGGTCAGGGCCAAATAGTTTTTCATCCGTTCAGCAAAACCCAACAATCATTAATGCTTCTTCGGTTTTGAACGGAGTATATTCGGTAAGAGCAATTGTTAATACCTGTCATAGTCCGCTTGCAAGCGTTAATGTCTTAGTATCAGGAACTGCGAATACTGTAAATATTTCTGGCAATGTTCATGTAGAACAGGGTTATTTGATGAATAATGTAAAAATGAAATTAAGTGGTTCAGGCAGTAATGATTCCGTTAACACTTCAGGTAATGGCATATACAGCTTTAATGTTTTACAGGGAAATCCCTATACAATAACACCTTCAAAAGGAAATGATATTCAAGCCTTGAGTGGTTTATCAACCCTCGATTTGATATTAATACAACGTCATATTTTGAATATTCAGTCTTTAAGCTCGGCTTATAAAATAATAGCAGCCGATGTCAATCAATCCGGCAATGTTTCTAATATGGATATTTTGCTTATCAAATCACTAATCCTTCAAATGTCAAGCAATTATCCTGATAATGAAATCTGGAAATTTGTAAACTCCGATTATGTTTTTAACAATCCACAGCAGCCATTTCCTTACGAAAACTCACGTTCATACAGTTATGCCAATAACCTGACTGATCAGAACTTTATAGCCATTAAACTTGGAGATATTAATAACAGCTGGAACCCTAACATCACTAAATCCAGCATTAATGATAATCTAAATTTTGATATGAATGGTCAAAATGCCAATCTGGGCGATATTATTACAATTCCTGTAAAGGTTGGTAATTTCAACAACATAAGTGGTTATCAGTTTACCCTGGAATGGAATCCCAATGATTTTGAATTTGTAAGTGTCGATAATGTTTCATTAACAGGATATTACGGGACTAATCATGCTAATTCAGGGAAAATCACTGCATTGTGGAGTACAGAAAATCCGAATGGGTTTTCACTTTCTGACGGAAGTATAGTTTTTGAGCTAAGATTAAAGGTCATCAACCAAAATCAAACAAATGCTATCGTTCAGATTAATGCTGCATTAACACAAAGTGAAGCATATAATAATGATTTAGAACAACTCAACATTATTGCAAATCCTGCAACGATCTCAATAAATAATAGTATTTCTGTAAAGGAAAATGAAGAGCAAGGATATAAATTATATCAAAACATTCCAAATCCTTTTAATGATAAAACTGAAATCATTTTTGAGTTACCACATAATGAACATGTTGTTTTTGATATTTATAATACCCTGGGTGAAGTTGTTAATACAATTTCCGGTGATTTTTATACAGGTATCAATAGAATTAGCTGGGATGGAAGAAACATTGGAAAGAAAGCATTATGTAGCGGGAGCTATTATTTGAAAATGAAAGCCGGTAAATTTACCGGATTCAGGAAAATGGTAATATTGCGATAATTAATTGCATATCAATATATAAAATGAAAAAGATAGTAAATTTTATATTTTTATTGTTATTACTTGGATGTATGAATGTAAATGCAAACAATCAAAGCAATCCTGTAATAGTAAAAATTGATAGTGTTTCCGGGAGTAACGGAGCTCAGCTGATTGTTCCGGTTCGGGTTAATAACTTTCTGAACATGATTTCTGCACAGGGCACAATTAGTTTTGATCCTGCTATTGTAAGCTATTCAGCTATTTCATCGTTTGGTCTACCTGGAATGAATATGGGTAATTTTGGAATTACACAGATTGGTTCAGGTAAACTGGTTTTTTCGTGGAGTGATGCCAACCTCACGGGTGTAAGTCTCGCTGATTCAAGCATCATCTTTTCCATTAAATTTGATGTTATTGGCTCTTCAGGGCAAGAATCAATAATTTCACTGGTAAATGCTCCAACTATTATTGAATTTGTAAATTCTTCATTTAATACACTTACAGTTAATTCAATCTCCGGAAAAATATCAATACCATCAGCTATTCCTCAAACAAACCTGAACTTATTTGCTGATTCACTTGGAGGGTTAAGTGGATCACAAATTATTATGCCCATAAAAGTAAAACAATTCAACCAAATAGTCTCTGCACAGGGAAGTATCAGTTTTAATCAGAACATAGCCAGCGTTGTAAGCATTGAACAAATCGGACTCCCCGGTATGCTTGCTTCAGATTTCGGAACAACTCAGATTGCATCAGGTAAGCTGATGTTTTCATGGTCAGATGCTACTTTAAATGGTGTAAGCCTCCCCGACTCTACTACTATTTTTGTAATTAAGTTTACACTAATCGGTAATGCTGGTCAACAGACATCTATCAATTTTGTAAACACCCCTACCAGTATTGAATTTGTTAATGTTGCACTCAATACAGTTGCAGTTATAACAAAACCCGGAGTAATAAAAATTACTTCAACTCCGATACCTTCAAATCTTACTTTAAAAATTGACAGTGTGAACGGGGTAAACGGAGGTCAGATTATTCTGCCAGTGAAAGTTAAAGATTTCATCAACATCCTATCGATGCAGGGAACTATAGTTTTTGATCCAAGCGTGGCTTCTTTTGTCTCGGTTCAGCAATTTGGTATTAATGGAATGGATACCAATAGTTTCGGAACATCTTTAAACGCTTCAGGAAAATTGACTTTTTCATGGTACGATGCCAATTTGATTGGTCAAACACTAGCAGATTCATCTATTATTTTTTCTATAAAATTTAATTTAATTGGAAATCCGGGAAGCAGTACAAATGTTAGTTTCAGTAATAATCCTGTTACAATAGAATTCATTCATAGCAATTACAACAGCATTCCTGCAAATCTGATAAATGGTAATATTAAACTATTTGGAAACATCAGTATTTCAACATCATCCTTAGTTACAAATACACTTTGTGCAGGACAAAATATTTCTGTTCCGTTTACAGCTTCATCTGCATTAGCTAATGGAAATATTTTTACGGCACAACTATCAGATGCAAGCGGAAATATTGGAAATCCTACAAATATTGGTAGTTTAATTGCATTTAATTCAGGAATTATCAATGCAATAATACCTTCCAACACAATAGGTGGGAATGCATACAGAATCAGAGTAGTAAGCTCAAATCCAAATGTTATTGGCAGCGATAACGGAAGCAATCTGACAATCGGAAATTTACCTGATAAACCATTAACTCCCACAGGTTCAAGCCTGCTTTGCGAAAATAATGTTAATACCGATTATACCATAACTGCAGCTGCAAATGCCAGTTCTTACATCTGGACTGTTTCACCTTCAAATGCAGCTATTATTACAAATAATTCAACCACAGCTACTTTCGACTGGAATAATACATTTACCGGAACTGCAAAAATCAGCGTTATAGCTATGAATAATTGTGGAAATAGTTTATCATCTGATTCACTTACAATTACAATTAATCCTTTGCCACAGAAACCCAATACACCAAGTGGAATTACAACAATGTGCCAGAATGCTGCAAACAGCAGTTATTCAACTATATCTGTAAATAGCGGAGATTTTTTGTGGAGTATTTATCCTGTCAATGCAGGAATTATAACTGGAAATACAAATATAGCAACTATTGACTGGTCTGACACTTACAGTGGTATTGTAAAAATAACAGTTCAAGCCATTAACAATTGTGGAAATAGTCAAAGTTCTGATTCACTTTCAGTGAACATTAATCCATTGCCTTCAAAACCTTCAACTCCAATAGGATCAACTGTTTTATGTGAGAATAATGCAAATTCTGTTTTCACAACTACCGGAAGTGCCAATGCAACATCTTATGCATGGTCGGTTTATCCTTCTAATGCAGGAAGTATTTCAGGGACAACTACTTCAATGACCATTGACTGGAACAATACTTTTACAGGAATTGCAAAAATATCTGTCAATGGTTTAAATACCTGCGGAACAGGAATTGCATCTGACACGCTCGATATAACAGTAAATCCATTGCCATTAAAACCATATACTCCTACAGGCAATAATTCTCTTTGTCAGGCTGTTGCTTCCGAAACATATACTACAACAGGCAGTACTTATGCAAGCACTTATGTATGGAGTATTTACCCTGCATCAGCGGGAAGTATCAGCGGAACATCAACTTCAGCTTTAGTCAGCTGGAATGCTGCTTTCTCTGGAGTTGCTAAAATTTCGGTAAAAGGTGTAAATAACTGTGGAAACAGTGTTTCTTCTGATTCGCTCAATGTTACACTTAGCCCTTTGCCTTTAAAACCGGCAACACCTTCAGGAAGTATTACGCTTTGCGAAAATGCAGCCAATACCAATTATTCATGCAGCGGAAGCAGCAATGCAGTTTCTTACCTATGGAGCATTTTTCCTGCAACAGCGGGTAATATTACTGGAACGACGACAACAGCAGTTATGGACTGGACAAATACGTTTACTGGTACTGCCAAAATCAGTGTAGTCGGAATCAATACTTGTGGAAACTCAGTTTCTTCGGATAGTTTGATGGTTACTATAAATTCATTACCTCTTAAACCTGCAACTCCAATAGGATCAACTGTTTTATGTGAGAATAATGCAAATTCCGTTTACACAACTACCGGAAGTGCCAATGCAACATCCTATGCATGGTCGGTTTATCCTTCCAGTGCAGGAAGTATTTCAGGGACAACTTCTGCAATGACCATTGACTGGAACAATACTTTTACAGGAATTGCAAAAATATCTGTCAATGGTTTAAATACCTGCGGAACAGGAATTGCATCTGACACGCTCGATATAACAGTAAATCCAATGCCGTTAAAACCTTATACTCCTACAGGTATTAGTTCTCTTTGTCAGGCTGCTGCTCCCGAAACAGTTACTACAACAGGCAGTACTTATGCAAGCATTTATGTATGGAGTATTTACCCTTCATCAGCGGGAAGTATCAGCGGAACATCAACTTCAGCTTTAGTCAGCTGGAATGCAGCTTTCTCGGGGATTGCTAAAATTTCTGTAAAAGGTGCAAATAGCTGTGGAAACAGTGTTTCTTCTGATTCACTCAATGTTACACTTAGTCCATTGCCTTTAAAACCTGCAACACCTTCAGGAAATATTTCGCTTTGCGAAAATGCTGCCAATACAAATTATATATGCAGTGGTAGCAGTAATGCCGTTTCTTACCAATGGAGTATTTATCCTGCAGTTGCAGGTAATATTGCAGGAACTACGACAACTGCCGTAGTGGACTGGACAAATACATTTACAGGAACCGCAAAAATCAGTGTAAAAGGTATCAATAGCTGTGGTAACAGTGTATCATCAGATTCACTTAATGTAACAATAAACCCTCTACCACTAAAACCAGCCTTACCAACGGGAAGTACAATACTTTGCGAAAACAGCAGCAATTCCATTTATTCAACAACTGGAAGTACAAATGCAGCTTCCTATAACTGGAGTGTTTTCCCTACTTCAGCAGGAATAATTATAGGAACAACCACAACAATGACCATTGACTGGAACAATACTTTCAATGGTACTGCAAAAATAACAGTGAGTGGAAGTAATACCTGCGGAAGTGGTGTTTCTTCTGATACTTTATTGGTTATAATTAATCCTTTACCCTTAAAACCATTTATTCCTTCAGGAAACACTTCATTATGTCAGCCAGCAGCAACAGCTAATTATACAACAGCAGGAAGTGCTAATGCCATTTCATATTTATGGAGTATTTATCCTGCAACAGCGGGAAATATCAACGGAACAACAACTTCAGCTTCAGTTAGCTGGAATACAGCATTCAGCGGAATTGCCAAAATTTCGGTAAAAGGTGTAAATGGATGTGGTAACAGTGTTTCTTCGGATACGCTTTTTGTTACACTGAGTCCTTTGCCTGCAAAACCGGCAACACCTTCAGGAAGTGTTTCGCTTTGCGAAAATGCGGCCAATACCAATTATACAAGCAGCGGAAGTAGCAATGCAGTTTCTTACCAATGGAGTATTTATCCTGCAGTTGCAGCTAATATCTCAGGAACAACGACAACTGCAGTTGTGGACTGGACAAATACATTTACAGGAACCGCAAAAATCAGTGTAATTGGAATCAATAGCTGTGGTAACAGTATATCATCTGATTCACTAACGGTAACAATCAATACAATTCCATTGCAACCTGCTACACCAACCGGACCGATATCATTAAGCCAGAACAGTCCAAATACCAATTACAGTTGTACAGCAATTCCCAATGCAACATCCTATCAATGGAGCGTTACACCTTCATCTGCTGCAATGATCAGTGGAACGACTACAACTACAGTGGTGGACTGGACCAACACATTTACAGGAATAGCAAAAATAAGTGTAAAAAGTATCAATAACTGTGGAAGCAGTATTTCATCTGATTCAATAACTGTAAATATTACAGCATTGCCAACTGCTGATTTTCAACAAACTTTCGATTCTGTTTGTCCGGGAGGCAGCGATACACTTATTATCAATCTTACAGGAACTCCTCCCTGGTCAATTTCTTATTATAATGGTACTTCTAATCAAAACGTCACTAATATATCACTTTCTCCCTATCAGCTCATAGTGACTCCTGTTGTAAATACAATTTATAAATTACTTACGGTTACTGATGTCAACTGGAGCAATACGGTAAATGATAGTGTTAAAGTTAATATCAGATTGCTTGCTTCAGCCCATTTTACAAAAACTATCAATGCATTGAATGTTGTTTTTACAAACTCATCAGTTGCTGCAACTTCGTATTCATGGGATTTTGGAGACAGCAGTCCCCTATCTTCCCTGATAAACCCTTCGCATACCTATACTGCTTATGGCAATTATCTTGTTGAATTAACAGCAATAAACGCTTGTGGATCTCATAATTATCAGGATAGTTTAAAATTAACCGACGTAGGGATTCAAGAAACTATTATTGCTACTCAACTGGAGTTATGGCCGAATCCAAACAACGGAAAATTTGAAATAAAAATTAATAATATCAAATCTGATTTTCAACTATCTTTATACAATGAAAACGGACGGCTATTGATAAATGAAAACTACAACTTTAATGGTTTAAATATGTTTAATAAAGTGTTTAATCAGCATGAATTTTCAAAAGGTATTTACTTTTTAAAAATTCAATCTGATGAAGGAATTATTTCAAGAAAAATTGTAATACAGTAAAATATGAATATCAAAGTAATTATCTTTATTTTTTTCATGATTGCTTCTTTTTTGGGCTTTTCGCAGAAAAATAAAGATGAAAAAAAATTACAATCAGTAAATGGTGTTGAATTCAGGCATCAGTGGAAATCGGGGAAATGTATTTTTAAGAAAAGGCCGCTCCAACTCAGGCTTGAGGTTAAAAATACCAATACTTATGCTGTTGCAGTGGTGTTGCAGCTAAACTATTACCAATCTGGTATACTCAAGGAACAAAGTGATAGCATTCATTTGTGTATGAATCCAATGCAAACTAAAAAAGGAAGTAAAAACGGATTAAATTTTTCAGCTGGAAATTTTTCAGAGGATGATATCAATAATCCCTCCTTTACCTATGAAGTAAACCCGATACAAATTATCAAAATGCGCAGTTGTCAGGAAAACAAATAATTATTATGCAAACAACTATTATTCAGCTTTTTGAAGAAAGCTTAAAAAAACATGCCTCAAATCCTTTACTAAGAGAAAAAAAATCCAATACTTACGAATCTATTAGCTATCAGCAGACCTACGATCTGGTTTGCAGGTTTGCAGCCGGATTGATGAGTCTCGGAATTGAAAAAGGGGATAAAACAGCACTGATTTCAGAAGGAAGAAATGACTGGCTGATCAGCGAACTGGCTATTTTATATTGTGGTGGTATAAATGTACCGCTATCTGTAAAACTGATTGATGCATCTGAAATTAAATTCCGTATACAACATTCTGAAAGTAAATACATCATTGTTTCACAGGGACAGGCAAAAAAAATCAAAGAAATACTTCCCGAATGCCCGCTGATAGAAAAAATCATTTACCTGGATCCTCAGGAAACCTACAGTGACAATGAATTATTCAAAGATAGTATCTATGAACTGGGAGATGCTTTCCTGGCTAACAGAGGAAGTGAATTTGAAAAAAGGAAAGAAGCTGTACAACCCAACGACCATGCCAATATTTGCTATACATCAGGAACCACCGCTGACCCCAAAGGTATTATACTGACCCATCGTAATTATACTGCCAATGTTGAACAAGCCTGTTCGCTAATGACCATACCGCAGGATTATTGCAATTTACTGATTTTACCCTGGGATCATTCATTTGCACATACTGCCGGTTTATATAGTTTTATTTATAAAGGGGCTAGCATTGCCTCCGTTCAATCTGGTAAATCAGCACTCGACACCATCAAGAACATTCCGCTCAATATCAGAGAAGTAAAACCAAACCTGATCCTTAGTGTTCCTGCCTTGGCTAAAAACTTTAAGAAAAACATTGAAAAAAGTATCAACGATAAGGGTAAAACAGCTGTATTTATGCTGAATACCGGACTTAAAACAGCTTATCTTTACAATGCCGAAGGCTGGAACAAAGGAAAAGGATTCCGTTTTTTACTCAAACCTCTGGTGAATTTATTCGACAAAATCCTCTTTTCGAAAATCAGGCAAGGATTCGGAGGTCAGCTCGATTTCTTTATAGGTGGTGGAGCCTTGCTGGATATCGACCTTCAACGGTTTTTCTATGCCATTGGCATTCCTATGATGCAGGGATATGGTTTATCAGAAGCATCACCGGTTATTTCATCCAATGCCTTGCATAAACACAAATTAGGATCTTCGGGTTGTCTGGTTACCCCCATTGAAGTTAAAATTGCTGATAGTGAAGGAAATGCACTTCCTCCCGGAGAAAAAGGAGAAATTCTGGTAAAAGGTGAAAATGTAATGATAGGATACTGGAGAAACGAAGCAGCAACTGCTGAAACATTAAAAAATGGTTTTCTGCATACCGGTGACATGGGATTTCTGGATGAGGATGCATATTTGCATGTGGTTGGCCGGTTTAAAAGCTTACTGATTGGAAATGACGGGGAAAAATACAGTCCTGAAGGTATTGAAGAACAATTAACAGAACATTTGCCATTCATAGATCAGATTATGTTGTATAATAATCAGAATGCCTACACCATTGGCTTATTTGTACTTAACAAAGAAGCGGTCAGACTATGGGTTAGAAACAACAAACACCATCTTTCAGACAAGATCGAAGAAAAAGCCATGCATTTCCTGCTGCATTTACGCAATGAAATTATACATATCAATAAATCGGGTAAGCACAAGCTTATCTTTCCCGAAAGATGGCTACCTGCATCATTTATAATACTGGAAGAAAGTTTTACAGAACAAAACCACATGCTCAATTCAACGATGAAAATGGTAAGAGGTAAAATTACAGAACATTACAGCAGCGAAATTGCCTATTTATATACAGCAGAGGGAAAATCAGTCAGCAATGAAAAAAATCTGGCTGTAATTCTTAAAATGATAGCTAATTAAAGGCTGTCTCGTCCTATCATAGATAGACAAAAAATAAAAACTTCAACGTTGTTTAGCGTAGCATTCCATTGTTTAGCGTAGCGTCCCGCTACGCTTTAATAGTATGGTTCTCGAAATAACTCCACGTTTAAACCCGCTACGCTTTTTTACATTTCTTCCTTAAGAATCGCAGAGGATATAAATATCAGAAAAACAAAGCTAATTTACTTTTGTTTTAAGGCAAAAGAACGAAAGAAAATCTAATACAAAAAAATAAAAAAAATCTAAATTTTAAAGTGATTTAGGTATAAATTATTTATACCTTTGTTTCGAAATTTGCAAACAAAAAACATATAATAACCAATTTAATCACAAACAGATGAAAAAACATAATTTTAATGCCGGGCCCTGCATTTTACCAAAATCAGCCATCGAAAACACAGCCAAAGCTGTATTGGAATTAGATGGAATCGGGATGTCTTTAATTGAAATCTCTCACAGAAGTAAGGAATTTCAAGCCATAATGGACGAAACCGTTGCTTTATTCAAAGAACAGTTAAATATTCCCGAAAATTATCATGTATTATTTTTAGGTGGTGGTGCCAGTTTGCAATTCTGCATGATTCCATTCAACCTTCTGAACAAAAAAGCCGCTTACCTCGAAACCGGAGTATGGGCCAAAAAAGCCAACAAAGAAGCCAAATTATTTGGTGAAGTAAATATCGTGGCAACCTCTGCCGATAAAAACTTCAGCTATGTTCCCAAAACATACACCATCCCGACTGATGCTGATTATTTCCACATCACTACCAATAATACCATTTACGGTACAGAACTTCATACAGATATTGACAGCCCTGTTACTTTAATTGCTGATATGTCATCTGATATATTTAGCCGTCCGGTGGATGTTTCTAAATATGCCATGATTTATGGTGGTGCTCAGAAAAACCTGGGACCTGCCGGTGTTACTTTTGTAATTATCCGTGAAGACATTCTTGGTAAAGTTGACAGAGCCATCCCTACCATGCTCGATTACAGAACCCATATCAAAGAAGGATCGATGTTCAATACACCTCCCTGCTTTGCTATTTTTACAGT
The DNA here is from genome assembly GCA_903899825.1 of uncultured Bacteroidales bacterium. Lineage (GTDB taxonomy): Bacteria > Bacteroidota > Bacteroidia > Bacteroidales > JACABE01 > JACABE01. Next base: position 13,421 of record CAIUKU010000504.1, read on the forward strand.
TAGAGAGACCCTGAGATGGATCAAATCACTGGGTGGTGTTGAAAAGATTTATGAAATGAACAAAGCCAAAGCCAAATTGCTGTACGACGAAATCGACCGCAATTCGATGTTCAAAGGAACTGCTGAAAAAGAAGACCGTTCTTTGATGAACATCTGTTTTGTGATGAACGAAAAATACCTCGACAAAGAAGATGCATTTATGGATCTTGCAAAAGCCAATGGCATGATAGGTATCAAAGGTCACCGTTCGGTGGGCGGCTTCAGGGCTTCTACCTATAATGCACTGCCTATTGAAAGCGTTCAGGCTTTGGTTGATTGCATGAAAGAATTTGAAAAAACAAACGCGTAATTTTTATTCATTTATAAAAAGCTTGAAAAGCAGTTGATTGCTTTTCAGGCTTTTATTTTTTAAAACCTGTTAATAATAAAAAATATGACAAAAGTATTAATTGCTACTGACAAACCTTTTGCTAAGGTTGCAGTAGATGGTATCCGTAAAATAACCGAAGCTGCCGGTTTTGAACTTGTATTGCTTGAAAAATACACGGCTCAGTCTGATTTTGTAAATGCAGTGGCCGACGTGGATGCAGTAATTATCCGTAGCGATATTGCCGATAAGGAAGTAATAGCAGCGGCAAAAAACCTGAAAATTATTGTTCGTGCCGGTGCCGGTTACGACAATATTGATTTGTCAGCCTGTACTGCCCACAATGTAGTTGCCATGAATACGCCCGGACAAAACTCCAATGCCGTAGCAGAACTTGCTTTTGGTATGATGCTGATGGCTGCCCGCAATAATTTCGATGGTTCTTCGGGTACCGAACTGAGAGGCAAAAAACTGGGGATTCATGCCTATGGCAATGTGGGTAAATATGTTGCCCTTATCGCCAAAGGATTTGGTATGGATATCTATGCCTACGATCCTTTTGTAGCTAAAGCTGATATGGAAAAAGACGGTGTAAAATGCCTGACTTCGGTTGAAGAACTCTACACTGTTTGTCAGTATGTATCCCTTCACATTCCGGCCAACGATAAAACCAAGAAATCTGTAAACTTTGAACTTTTATCGAAAATGCCTAAAAATGCCTGTCTGGTAAATACGGCCCGCAAAGAAGTGATAGATGAAGAAGGATTGTTGAAAACATTTGCCGAAAGAGCCGACTTTAAATATGTATCGGATATAGAACCCGCATGCAAAGCCGAAATTGCAGGAAATTATGCAAACCGCTTTTTCTTTACCCCCAAGAAAATGGGTGCCCAGACATCCGAAGCCAATGTAAATGCAGGTTTGGCAGCTGCACAACAAATTGTTGATTTTATCAAAAAAGGCGACAAAACCTATCAAGTAAATAAATAGAAAATACAGCATTATTGCTGCTTTTGATTAGCAAAGCCCTGTGAAATTGCTTTGAACTTTTTAAAGAGACAACTTCAATTCTGAGGTTGTCTCTTTTATATATTTAAAAATAAATTGATTTAGCTGATTTATGTCAATAATTATATTATTTTTACATCATAAATAATTATTATTAGAAGCATAAGTTAGCCACC
>CAIUKU010000505.1 GCA_903899825.1 uncultured Bacteroidales bacterium
AAGTTGCTCAAAAATCTATTATTCACAAGAATAAAGCAAGCAATTTAAAATCAAAACTGATGAGAAAATTTAACCACATGTAATATTTTCGGATAAGACACTTAAAAGACTTCTAATTCAGAAGTCTTTTTTTTTGCCAATTTAATACTTGATTGTATTATATTATTTTATAATTTTACACACCAAACATTTTTATAATGGCAAGAGTAATTCAACTATCAGAAGCTGCATCACTGGCAATTCATGCCATGGTTCTGATCGGAAAAACCAAAGGAAATCTTAATGTTAACAAAATTGCAGAAGCTACCTGCTCATCCAAGAATCATCTTTCCAAAGTAATGCTAAGGCTGGTAAAAGATAATTTTGTAAAATCTACCCGAGGTCCTGCAGGGGGCTTTGTTTTAAATAAAAAACCTTCTGAAATTACGCTGCTGGATATTTACCAATCTATTGAAGGACCAATATCTGATACAGAATGTCCTATGGATCATTCCATTTGCCCTTTTGATAAATGTCTGATGGGAGGAATAATTAATAAACTTTCTGTTGAATTTAAAATTTATCTCGAAAGCCAAACCCTCGAAAGTTATCTTTGAGCTGGCTTTGTTAATAAATTCAGAAAAATATGTACAAAATTAAAAATATACTGATTTTAATAAGTGCTGTATTAATGTTTTCTAATTGTACCAAAGATGAGATCATTGAAAAACCAAATCCAACAGCTGCAAACGGGAAGTTAAAAATTGTTTTTACGCATACAATCAACAACCAGGCTATTCAGCTCAATTCAAACATTTACATCAACGAAGCAGGCAACCATTACGAACTGACGGATATTATGTATTTTATATCAGATATTACACTTTATCCAAGAACTGGAAATACAGTAAGCATTGATGATCAGACGGCAGTTCATTATACAGATATTCACATCCCATCAACCTTGAACTGGAATGTAAGTGATCCGATTCCTGTAGGTATTTATGATTCTATCCGCTTTACATTCGGTTTAAATGAGCAACGCAATCAAACTGCATCATTTGTTAATCCACCAGAGTCGAACATGGCCTGGCCCGATATGCTGGGCGGGGGCTATCATTATATGATGATGAACGGGAAATGGCTCAATCCTCAAAATCTCTCAGTTCCTTTTAATTTCCATCTTGGAATAGGTCAGATTTATACTGATACCATCAATTATGATGTGAATACCATTACAGCATTTGTTCAAAACTATTTTAAACTAACATTAGCTTTGTCGGCTTTACAAATCAGCAAGGACAATACAACTACAATTAAGTTGAACATGGCAATTGACAGCTGGTTTAAAACACCTCATGCCTGGGATCACAACTATTGGGGAGGCAGTGTAATGCAAAAACAAAGGGCACTGCAATGCATAAAGGAAAATGGATTTGATGTATTCAGCCTCAGTTATTGATTGGGTGATTTGGTAATTTAGCGATTTTTAAATAAATCAGACCCATTTTATCCTGGCTGAATACATTTTAAATGAATGATACCTGTTTCGTTTTCAGATTAATTCCATTATGGCACGGTTTTTGATTTATTCATTTCAATTCATAGAATTTTATTACTATTATAAATTACAATACCATGAAAAAGTCAATAATTTTAGCCATCATTCTCGTATGTAGCGTTTTTTCAAATACTGTTTTTTCGCAAAACAATCAGACCTATTCATCAACTGAAATGCCGGGTGACAATTTAAATCTTTATGGTGTATTAACCCTTTTTCAGGAATCAGAAACCCTGGAAGGATTTGAGCAAAAGCTGAATGCTGAAGACTCAAAAATAAATAATCTTGACCTGGATGGTAACGGACAGATTGATTATATCAAAGTGATTGATCATGTGAATGGCAGTGCACATACCATCATTTTACAAGATGTAATCAATGAAAATGAATCACAGGATGTTGCAGTTATTGAAGTTGACAGAGGTAAAGACAATCAGATTCTGATTCAGATTATCGGGGATGAACAGCTTTATGGAAAAGATTACATTGTTGAACCAATCAATGGTACTCCCAATCCGGGATACAGCGGAAATCCGAAAGTATCTTCAAACGGTAGTACTACAGTGGTCAATAATAATTATTACAATAACGACAGACATGCATACAGACACGTAAACAGCTGGGGTATCATCCGTTTTATATTTGCACCTTCTTATGTAGTGTATGTTTCTCCCTGGAGATGGTCCTATTATCCTTCTTACTGGCACCCATGGAGACAGATGCATTACATGGATTATCACAGTCACTGGAACAATCATCATAGTCATAACTATTTTCACAAGACTCATACGTATAATGTCCCGACAGCCCATGGTTATTACGGGCCACGAAGAACATCTTCTGTTGTTGTACATCAAAGGATTGAAAAAGGGGAATTCAATACAAGGACTAAAAATATAGATTCTAGACAAAACAATATTCAAACTCCAGTTGATAGAAGGAATACAGGTAATGATCAATATAAAGGTGAAAACAGAAGAACAGTACCTGACAGCAAACCAAGAATCAGACCCGAAACTCCGGTGAACAATTATAGCAGACCAAATCCTGCTGAACGCCCGGACAGGAGACCAGATACCAGGGTTAATGAAAGAAAAGCAGAAAAATCGAATACCAGACAAGAAATTAAGCAAAACACCAGACAGGAAATTAAGCAAAATACCAGACAGGAAGTTAAGCAAAACACCAGATCTGAAACCAAACAAGAGAAAGCAAACGATACAAAAAGGAGATAAGAAAATATAGTAAATATTCAATAATAAAAAGGAAGTGTTCCTTTGAAAGAAAATAAAAAACGTCATTGAAATTCAATTCAATGACGTTTTTTTAATATTTCAATAAGAATTAACCAACTTCACTAAGTTTATTTAACCTATCATAATCTAAAATTTCAATTGATTTTCCTTTCATATCTATTAAACCATCATCCTGAAATTTCTTTAATATCCGTATGACTGTTTCAGCATTCATACCTGTAAGTTCAGCCAGTTCTTTACGGGAAATAGGCATATCAAAATCTTTTGCTTTAAAGACACGGTTGGATATACATAATAATATATCAGCCATTCTGCCATAAGTTTGTTTATGAACCAAACAAAAAAACCTGCCATGTATTGTAACACTGTTTGCTACGAGTAATTCTATTACTTCTTTTGCAAATGCAGCATTATTGCTTAATATTTGATTGAAAATATTAATATCAATTTGTTTAACTGTGGTATCTATGTATGCCATAGCAGAATAAGGATAAATATTTGAACCTTTTTTCAAAGACGACAACCCCAATAAATTTCCTGTTGATATAAGTTTTAAAACAAGAGTATTTTGTCCGTTATCAATAAAAACTTTAACTAAACCACTTTCTATCTGCATGATATGAGATGATAAAGAACCTTGTTTACATAATATTTCGCCTTGTTTATATTTTACAACTACAGAAGTAGAATCTATTAATTCAAGCTCTTCTTCTGAAAGACATTCAAAACACTTACAATGAGGTGAACTAATAGTGCAACCTGTAAAATTTTCCTTATTTGTCATAAACTAAAATATATTGCAATAATACAAAAAAATCAGCTACAAAACTGATTTGTATCATATTTTTTCATGTTATATATAAAGGTATAACATGACTTAAACAATTAGTAATGAATCCATAAAATCTATTATAAGATTTAATTTTGTGCAATCTTTTTAAATGAATTAATTCAAATTAATTTTATTTATTTAAAAAGTTGCATTGGTCATTCAATAATTTCACTATGAAAATAATTAAAAAAATAACATGGAAATTGGTATTGATGTTCTTAATGTCAGTAACATTGATAAGCTGCTATGAATATGACGAAGATCCGCCGGTAGTTCCTCCGACAGCAAACCTGGCTTCCTGCGAGGGTTGCCATACTAATTATGCACACTTGCAGGCAGTATATACTCCTGATACGGCAGCTCCAGCTGGTGGTTGTGGTGGTGAAGCCCCACATTACGAACCCTACGACCGGGTATATATGGGAGGAGCAGATTTTGCAGATTACAAAAAAACAGCCCATTATTCAGTTGGGTGTGTTGGATGTCACAACGGTATTGATGGTACTTCAAATAAAGTAACTGCACATTCGGGTAACTTTATTACACATCCATCTGCTTTTTATGAAGATAAATGTGGAAGTTGCCATCAGTCAATTGTAGATAAATTCAAGACAAGTATTCACAATGGCACTGGACAAAAGAGAAAAGTAGCCATAAGAAGTGGATTCTCAAGCAGTCAGGATTTTGATCAGTTACCTGCACATAAGATTGAGGGTTATAATAAAAATTGTGCTACATGCCACGGAAATTGTGGGAATTGCCATGTTGTAAGACCATTGATAGGAGGAGGTGGATTGGCACAAAGTCACATGTTTAAAAAATCACCAGACATGATTAATGTTTGTGTTACCTGCCATGTATCCAGAGGAGGACATGCTTATCTGGGTGTTGCCAGTGGTACGCTGCCTGATGTGCATTTAACCAAATCAGGTTATAAATGCATCAATTGTCACGATGGGGCAGAATTACATGGAGATGGACTGCCTGTTGAACAGCGTTATGCATATTCAAAATTACCTAAGTGCTTGGATTGCCATTCTTCAATACAATCATCGAATGTTTACCATTCAACACATCTTGGAGATTTTAATTGTCAGGTCTGTCATTCTCAGGATTATAACAATTGTGGAAGCTGTCATATACATGGAAATGGAGCCAGGGTTCCTTCCTATCAAGGTTTTAAAATTGCAAAAAATCCTTTGCCTGGTTTAAAGCCTGGATTTAATTTCACCCTCGTCCGCCGCACTTTAGCCGCACCAGATAATTGGGCAGTATATGGGGTAGCTGATTATACAAACTTTGATGCATTACCAACATATAATTATACTTCACCTCATAACATTCTTAAATTTACTACCCGTACTCAAGTAGGAAGCGGAAGCTGTTATTCTAAATGTCACATCAGAAATGATAATGGTACATTAGTAAACAAACAACTCTATCTGTTCAACAGTGATTTGCTTCCATGGGAACAAAACGCCACAGCAGGAATCACATGTGATGGAAAACTACCATCATCTTGGTTTACAAAAAAATAATACTAAATATAAAATTACCAATTAAAATTAATCTTTAAAAAACACAATTATGAGAAAATTAAATTTATTGATGCTTAGCATCTTATTTGCAATGTTTGTCTTTTCAGGATGTAAAAAAGATGATGATGCAGTAGTAACACCACCAGTAGTTGTTAATGAATCAGAAGTTTTGGCAACTTATCTGGAATCTACCAATTCTCCTTTGGGCAAAGATTTTGTAAACACTGATATGCCAACAATAATAGGAGCTACTGAAGTTTACACATTAAACCAGACCAATCAGGTTTATATTATTGATATCAGATCAGCAGCAGATTTTGCATTAGGACATATTCACAATGCAGTAAATGTAACTCTGGCAAATCTTTTAACACACATAAAAGGTGTTAATCTTGCACCCTATACTAAAGTAGCCATAGTATGCTATACCGGACAAACAGCTGGATATGGTGCGAGCCTGTTACGTATGTTGGGTTATAACAAAGTTTTTTCAATGAAATGGGGCATGTGTTCCTGGCATCAGGATTTTGCAGCAAAATGGAATACTGCCATGTCAAATATGTATGCATCTCAATTTACTACAACTGCAACTCCAAAAGCAGCAGCCGGTAGCTTACCAACACTTTCTACAGGAAAAACTACAGGACAGGAAATATTAGAAGCCAGAGTTAATGCATTATTAACAGAAGGTTTTACACCTGCCACTGTTACAGGTGCGACAGTTTTTGGTGCACTAAACAGTTATTATATTGTAAATTATTGGCCTGCTGGACAATATGCAAATCCCGGACATATCCCTGGTGCAATTCAATATGAACCAAAAGCTTCCATTAAACTTGCAGTTGATTTAAAAACCCTTCCAACCAATAAACCAATCGCAGTTTATTGTTACACAGGACAAACCAGTGCTTTTTTAGCAGCATATCTACGTTTACTGGGTTATGATGCAAAATCTATCTTATATGGTGCAAACGGGATGATATATGATGTTATGGTAACAAATGCTATGACTACTTTCAGTGCAAGCCAGATTATGGGATATGCATATGATATTTAAATTCAAATTTGATTAATACTGAAAGGCTGTCTCAAAAGGGCAGCTTTTTTTTTCTAATCGAAGCAAATTATGGAAATTAATCTGTTTTTAGTTTAACAGGTCTGTTTTTATCATCTACGGCTGCAAAAGTAAATTTTCCTTCTATTACCTTTTCTCGACCTTCAGCAAACATATGTTCTAAATATATTTCTACGGCAACTTCTATTTTTACCATGCCTACATGAAAAATTCTTCCAATAATTTCAACAATAGTTCCATAAGGTACCGCATGTCTGAAATTAATTTTATCAGAAGATACGGTGACTACTTTCTGACGAGTAAATCTTGTTGCGGTAATGTAAGCCACCTCATCCATCCACTGCATGGCTATACCTCCAAATAAGGTATTATTTGCATTTAAAACACCAGGAATAATAACCTTAAATTGACGGGTTTCCGATAAATTAATTCTTTGTTCTATATTCATGATTCTTAATTTAAAATATGCAGATGGATATGAAGAAAAATCCTTTGAATTGACTAAAAATCAAATTCAAATAATTTTAAATCTTTTTGCAAATTTAATAAAAAATATTTGTTTTATGAACGCAAGTTCATTACTTTTGCAAAAAAAATAATATACATGTCCCGCCCTTTCAAAAGTCGTAAAATTTGTAATCCTCCCATGATGAATGGTTTTAAACCATATGGGATGCATATTTGCGAAAATGAAAGTGTGAATCTGCAATTTGATGAATACGAGAGTTTTAAACTGGTAAACCATGAAAATTTACCACAAGAACTTGCTGCAAAAAAAATGGATGTTTCCAGGCCTACATTTACAAGGGTATACAACAATGCTTTAAAAAAAATAGCCAAGGCATTTGTAGAATGCCTGCCAATTGAAATAGAAGGAGGCAATGTAGCATTTGAGAAAGATTGGTATAAATGCAAAAAATGTTATAAGCTTTTTGAAGGAATAGAAAATCATAAAAAGTGCGAAGACTGCACTACCTATAATAATAATGAATTAATAAACTTAAATCAAACAAAATGAACACCAAAGAATCAGGTTTCAGTACCAAATTAATCCATGCAGGCGAAATTGATGACCAATTTGGCTCAGCAACCATCCCCATTTACCAGACATCCACTTTTGCATTTAAGAATGCAGAAGAAGGAGCCAAATGTTTTGCAGGCGAAAGCAACGGTTATATTTATACCCGTATTGGTAATCCTACAATAGATGCACTGGAAAGACAAATAGCAGTTCTTGAAAACGGTTTTGGAGGTATTGCAGTAAGTTCAGGAATGGCTGCAGTTAATGTTATTTATCAGGCTTTACTGGCTTCGGGAGATCACATGGTAAGTACAGATGCAGTATATGGTCCTTCCAGGGCTATTATGGAAAATCATTATATTAAATATGGGGTTGAAAGCACCTATATCAATACAACCGATTCAAGTCAGATAGAAAAAGCTTTTAAACCCAATACAAAAGTTTTATTTATTGAAACACCCGCCAACCCTACCATGGATATCAGCGATATAGCTGCCTGTGCTGAAATTGCCCACAAACATGGTGCATTGCTCGTAATTGACAACACTTTTTGCAGTCCTTATCTCCAGACTCCATTGGATTTAGGTGCTGATATCGTATTTCACTCTATGACCAAATTCATCAATGGACATGCTGATATAGTTGCTGGCGTTGTAATTGCCAAAGAAGAAACAATTTACAAAAAATTACGAGGCATGATGATCAGTTTAGGATGCAATATGGATCCACATCAGGCATTTATGGTATTAAGAGGTATCAAAACCTTAGGTATCCGTATCGACCGTGCCAGTGAGAATGCAGATAAAGTAGCAGAATTCTTAGAAAACCATCCTAAAGTAGCCTGGATTAAATATCCAGGATTGAAATCCCATCCACAATACGAATTAGGCAAAAAACAGATGAACGGAAATGGTTGCATGATAAGTTTCGGTTTGAAAAGTGGATTTGAAGGAGCAAAAAAATTAATGGACAATGTTCATCTGGCATTACTGGCTGTTTCTTTAGGCGGAGTAGAAACATTGATTCAACATCCCGCATCAATGACCCATTCCAAAGTTACCAAAGAAGGTAAATTAAAAGCCGGAATAACAGATGATCTGATTCGTTTTGCAGTAGGAATAGAAGATGCAAAAGATATTATTGAAGATTTAAGACAAGGTTTGGAAAAAGTATAATGAGCTAAGTATTGAACAAATAATTAATATTCCGCTTAACTTCAACAAAATTATAAATTTATATTATGAAACGAGCCATGTGATAATATTCACACACACGAGGATGATTATTTTGGCGAAACGAAGTTCACGAACACATTAAATAATAATTAAACATGTGAGTAATTCCATATGTACAAATAAATAATATTAAAAAATAAACATATGAAAATAGCAATTCCAACAAGAGGAAACGTAGTGGACGATCATTTCGGACATTGTGAAATGTATACAGTATTTACTTTAACAGAAGGTAAAATTGAACATTCAGAATTACTTCCATCACCCCAGGGTTGTGGCTGTAAATCGAATATTGCTGCTGTATTGAGAGAAAAAGGTGTGAGCATATTATTAGCTGGTAATATGGGAGCCGGTGCTATGAGTGTGTTAAACATGCAGGGCATTGAGGTAGTGAGAGGTTGCTCAGGTAATGTAAGTATAGTTGCTGAAGCTTATTTGAACGGCAACATTGTTGATAGTGCCATTAGTTGTAGTCAGCATGAAAACAACGGGGAACATCAGTGTAATCATTAATATTTAATACTTAAAATCCCGTTTTGTGAAATACAAGACGGGATTTTTTTTAGAATGTTGCACCTGATATATCTTATTTACAGATTATACCAGAATGATTATTAAATTAGTTCAATAGTAAATGGTATAATACTAATCAGGAATATGTTGCCTGACTGCCGTTAGACAAGTAAATGCAGGAACGATAGTGATTTGGACTACTACATATTTCATTTCGGTAGTACTATTCAGTTTTTGCGAAATTTTATACAACAGCGGGTTTTGCAGATAAGTTCTGGTATAGGTGGAAAACTAAAAATTTATATCTTAATCTCAGCTTTTTTGGGATGCAACAGGAAAATTTTTCATTTTCACGAATCTGAAAAAAGCTGCTACCTTAACTACCTATCAACCTACAAAGAGCTTCCATATTCGCAGGTATAGCAATTGGAATGTGAACCAAAGCAGCTACTGATTTCAAATCTTTTAAACCTGAACCTGTAAGCAATACCACATTCTTTGAGGCTTTTTCCAATTGATGATTGTTTTTATATTTCAACATTCCTGCAAAAGCTGCGGTGGCGGCCGGCTCGGAGAAAATGCCTGTATTCCTGCTTAAGATGGCCGAAGCCTGCATAATTTCATCATCACTTACCGTTAGCCATTCACCATGGTATTTCAGCAAATAATCTTTTGCCATGTAAAAATTGCGCGGAATATCCACAGAAATAGAGTCGGCAATAGTAGTTGATGGAATGGTTTTCCAATCGGTAGCATTTATATTTTCAATCAAATTTCTGCTTCCTTCTGATTGAACGGCAACGATAACGGGTATTTTATCAATAATACCCAATTGCAGTAAATCTTCAAAACCTTTGTATACACCCGAAATAATCACGCCATCACCTACAGAAACGAAAACCCTGTCAGGAATCTGCTCCTGCAACTGGGAGAATAATTCATAAGAAACCGTCTTTTTCCCTTCGACGGTAAACGGATTGAAAGCCGTATTGCGGTTGTACCAGCCAAAGTGCTTGCTTGCCTGTATGCTCAGGTCGAAAGCTGCATCGTAATTGCCATCCACAGGGATAATAGTTGCACCGTACATCACAATCTGTGTTAGCTTTGCCAATGGAGCAGTGGAGGGCACAAAGATGATCGCTCTCTGCTGTTGCGAAGCACAGATGCCGGCCAGTGAAGAACCTGCATTTCCGGTAGATGCAGCAGCGATGGTATCAATATTGTTTTCTTTAGCGTAGGCAGAAACCAAAACAGAAGCCCTGTCTTTAAAAGAAGCGGTTGGATTCTGAGCATCGTCTTTGAGAAGTAATGTAAAATCCAGGTGTTCGTTTTCTAATTTTTCGAGGGTATAAAGAGGAGTTTGCCCAACTCTCAGGTAACCCATGCTTTGCAATGAAAGTATGGGTAATAAATCAATAAATCCCTGCTTCAACAGGCTTTTGAACAAATCTTTTTTTCCATGCTTTTCAATGATCTGATCGTATTGATAAATGGTCTTCAATACACCTTTGGGTGGATGTTTGTCATCATTTGTTGCATCGCATTCAGGACAAAGGTATTGTACTTCGTCTTTCCGGTAAATTTTACCACAATGGGTACATTGGAAATAGTATTTTTGAGTATTCATAAGCTATATATAAACAAAATGGTTCAATAATCGGTTTTGATGATAAATACTGTGAGCTGTTTATTCTGTATAATCTTCATAAAATTCAAATAAATATGCTGTATTGTATTCAATATTAAAGTTTTTAAGGAAATCTATATATTCTTCTCTAAATGTTTGCTTTTTATGATGTTGTTCCTGATTTAAAATATACTTCACAACATTGTCAATGTGAGAATGAGAATAAGAAAATGCACCAAAACCAAGCTGCCATTCAAAATGCCCCGAAATAAGGTGATTATTGTTGATATGATGCGTTAATCCTGTTTTAATATCACGAACCAAATCGGAAATATTGCAAACAGGCAACATGCTGAAAAATATATGACAATGGTCGGGCATGATATTGATAGCATATAGTTTTTGTTTTCTGTTAGTGAGAATTCCTGTTGCAATTTTTTGTAATTCTTCTTTTATGTTTTTATGAATGATATTAGATCTTCCCTTAACAGCAAAAACCAAATGAATATAAATTTGAGTGTAAGTATTTGGCATAAAAAAAATATTAGTAGTTTTATATTAACAGGACGCTGCTATGCAGCTATGTTATATTATGTTATTCGTTTTTACTAACAAGACAGCCCTACGGGCTTATCATTACATTATTGCTTTCTTTTATATTTATGAAATTTGTTAATGTTAATTATTGTATATGTTGTTTTATTTCATTGACTTGCTTAAATGTATTTGTTGCAAATATATGTTGTTTTTTGCTCCATAGGAGCAAACTGTTCATAGAAAAGACATAAAATAGATTTTTAAGCACCGTAGGTGCGCCCTGTTAAATTTATATTAAATATGCTAGCATTAATAGGGCGCTGCTACGCAGCTTTTCTTAATATTTTGCTATTCGTTTCTATTAAAAGGACAGCCCTAAGGGCTTATCATCGCATTTATTGTTTTTTTTCTATAAACAGCAAGCTCTCCAGGATTATCATTAAATTTAATCATCTACCTTTATAAAAAAACCAATTAAT
>CAIUKU010000506.1 GCA_903899825.1 uncultured Bacteroidales bacterium
ATGCACCCGAAGGGCTTGACCTTGCAAAAAACAATTTATGAAGCTATATTTGCATATAGATTTTTATTTTTAATATATAAAATAAAACAGCTAATTACTGACAGGGAAGACTACTCAATTAACGGTTAATTTAATATTGATATAATGTGTAAGATATTGAAATCAAACATATCAGTAATACACTTTTAAAAATTAAGATACTGTTGAAGTTTAGGTAAAGGAATATCTAATGTTTGATTAAAGAGGCCATTTTCTTCATTTGTAAAAATTAATCTTAATGAATCATTTTTAAAATAAAATGATAAATCATCTACATTCCACTTCTGAATTTGATTTAGTATTGGATATTTTAAGCCCTGAGAATCTATCATAGGTGTTTTTATCAAATGCACTTTAATTTCTTCTATTAACTTATTCTTCACCGAAGAATTGGAAGGAATCGTAATGACCTCATTATTTTTCAAATTCAAATTGAAAGAATTGTGACCAAGATGTACCCAATTACCTCCTGCACTATAACTAACTAACATTAGAACAGAAAGATATTTGCCTTGTTCTATGTGTTCTAAGGATGAGGAAAATTCACTTTGGCACCAAGAGCATTCGTTGTTGAGAACGTGCTGACTGTGTTTCGCAACTAAATGATTGTAGTCACCTTCTTCACAACTTCTGAAACTTTTATAATCCACATTGCTCATAATAGCAGGCACTTTAAAACTAATTTCACGAATCTTTTCATTTACTTTTTTACGATTTGTATCAGAAAGTGGTGATTTTATTATATAAGGGAAATGGCTATAATAATAATAGCATGTATGAACAACTTTAGCAGTTAGCGTATCAACAGACCAATCGGATTTTAATAAATCATTGATGCCAGTCTTACTGGCAAGCTTTGTTTTTTCTTCAGTGCTTGGACTACATGAAGTAAAAAATATAAATGCAATCGTTAATGAAGTGAGTAGATTGTTTTTCATAATGATTTATAGTTAGTGCCTACTCTGCATGGTTTTCAGCAACCCCGTTTATTTTATGTTAGATTTATACGGATATTTCTTGCAGATAGGTTGGATTACGATGACTCTAAACATGACGAATTACTCTTATAACCCAGTTAACAAAACTCCGACAAGCCAACTATATTTAAGTGGCATGATGCAATAAACATGCTCCATATTTTTTACAAATATACAAATATTTAAAGCAAAAAAATAATAAATTAAAAAAACTAAAAAAAGGCTACCCTAAAGAGGATAGCCTTCTGACAAAATAGAAATAAAAAGAAAAAAAATAGTTTTTTGCCAAAAACTAAAAAAAAAGTCGAATGCATATTGTTATGGCGATGAGGCCAGATATATGTAGTATAAGAATGTACCTTCTGTGAGGGTTGCTAAATTTAACTTAAATCGTAAATAGGCTGTAATCATGTCTTTTAAATTAATTGTTATTGAATCTGTTAGTTCAACTAAATTGTATGTAATGGGGCTACCAGCAGCATCTAAAACAGGATCAAAATGGATATTGTCCAAGGATTGCTCAAATATAAGCTCTGCTGTATCGTCATCTAATCCCTCGTAGATTATTTGTAATGTGATGTTTGGTTTACCAATAACTGAAAATGACGGAAATGAATAATTTAACCCTGGTGTATATGATGAGTAATGTGATAAAAACCCTGGTATCGAAAATGATAGAGGTACTAATTTTTTTATTGTTGTCATATTAAAAATCCCGCTTTTAGTCGTTTTGTTATTTTAGGCGTTAATGGTGCTGAGGAATAGTAAGATTTAACATAGAAATCCAACTCGCTTTGCTTTTGCTCGGCAATGGTAAGTATATCTTCAAATGTCCGCTGACTTTCTACCTGCAAATCTGGATCTTCTAAATATCGCTGGCTTAAATGCAAATATTTTACATAAAATGCCAAACATGGTTTAATGTAAATTTCATGCAGAACCCTATAATCATCTGGATATAAATCCATAAGCAGAAATAAACTATCGCCAATAACTGGCAGTATATATAGTACTATGGCTGAATTCACAATTTCACCTTTTATATCTTCTTCTGCAATGTTGGAGATATATGCAATGGTTATTATTTCAGCTTTTGTTATGTATTCCATGTTTAATTATGCTTTTAGACTTTTAGGCATTTAGGCTTTTAGGTTTTTAGGCTGTGGCACTTCGACTATGTTCAATGTGCTTGTTATTATTATTGTTGTGTAGCATTGTCTTTGAAAGCATTAAAAGTGTTTTTTAATTCTACGAAAAATTGCTGCTGTCTTGGGTCGTTTTTATCGAATTCCAGCCCCTGGTCTCTTCGGATTTCCCAAATATATTTTACGGGATTTAATCTTGATATGGGTGATTCATTTAGAAAAACCAATGTATCGGGATTGAAATTAAAATCCTTGAAAATACGGGATAATAGCTTTATGTATTTTGATTGATAGAATGAAATAGTAGTGTTTAATGCGATCTCATATTCATTTAAAATACGGTTTGTATCGAAGCCTGTCTTTTCTACATAGAAGCTGCAAAGGGTCTTAAACCAGTTGTGAATGCTTAAAAGATGGGTGTGGGATAAGTTGTATAACTCCATCCAACTGCCGTCCTGCTGTTGAGTAAACTCTATGTATTGTGCTGCCTGTGATGATTGGTCGGGGGCTAAATCTTTCAAATATTGTATTATTAGCTTGGAACTTTTTCTTGAACTGGCTCCTGAAAAGTTTTCAAATTCTGTTTGCAAGGATTCGGCTTCAGTACTGTCATTTACTCCAGGAATAACAAGTAAACCTGATGCATTGAACTGGTTTTCCAATCTGTTCTTGTTCCATTCGTCGGTTAAGCCCGAGATAATTACTGATTTTAAACCTGCATACCATGTAGGCAAACCATAATAAAAGAATTCTGGCTCGTATTGCTTTATATGAACGATACTACGGCAGATATTCCCTTCTCTTTTAAAATTTGGATAAATTGGTAGTATGATCTTGTTCTTATCCTTTTTGCCTTTGTAATTCTCCCAATCGGGATGAATGATTACTTGTTTGCCATCAGCAGATAATCTGCATTTGGAAGCGTCCTGATGATAGAATTGTAAGAAGTTTTTATTATTATTGGTAACAACTTCAAAGAAAGCATTGCCAATATTGAGTTCATCAAAGATTACCTTGTAGATTACATCTCTTAAATCTTCATAATCGTTGTTTACCGAGATAATAAATTCACTAAGCTTTTTATTTGTTGACGCAAAGCCTTTACCTGCAATATAGAATGCCTTAGAGTTCAATATAGAGCGATGTACAGCTACTTCTCTTGAAAGTTGAACGATTTGACGAGGCAATAAATTATCCTCACCAAAAGGTATAAAATCAAGCACATTGTCCAAATCTATAAAATCAGATTTGAAGAGGTTTAAAAGTGGATTGTAACTATATTCGAACAATTTCATTGTTTAGGCTTTTAGGTTTTTAGGCTGAAATGACCTCATCCCCGCCTCTCCTAAAGGAGAGGAGCTTGGGCAGTGTGGTCTGATAGATTAGTCGGCGAAGCCTGCTAATACAATTAATTCTTTATGTAGATATGTAGTTTGGGCTTTGTACTGGACACGATAACGTCGTTTTTGTTCGTCGGGATTGTACCAGGTTTCAATCATTTCGCTGTCGGATGTACCATCTGTAGCGAAAAGTAGGTTCTTTTGAGTAGTTAAGATAGCTTTATGCGGTAATATACCGTTATAAGAGGCTGCAATCCATATATCCCAATCTGGTCTGACAAGTAAAGGAATTCCTTCATAAGAGGGCACTTTTAAACCGTTTAACATAACCATGTCGGCTAAATCGGTGCCCCTTTTCTTAAAGGTATGTATCAAATTGCGGTACATTGAACGTGTTATCATAAAAACTGGATTGAATTCAGCTAATTCAGATGGCATAGCATCAATCATAGCTTCCAATGTTGTGTCTGCTTCATCAACTGCTAAACTGCCTGATTTTACAGGAGAAATTAAACCTGATGATGTAAATGCACCTGTACCCGTGACAGAATATGTTAATGTGAAGTCCTGCCCACCGTATTTGGAAACTATTTTAATTTGGGCTCCTGAAGGATTGGTAACAATAACTCCATTGATACCTGCCCTGTTTTCGAGGTTTGTCTTATGGGTAGCTAACCAGTTAGCAACTGTAGTAGTCGCATTTACTTCAAATGCTTGTTCGTACAACACACCGTTGACTGTTACTCCAATTTTAGTATCTGTACCACCACTATATGTAATTACTTGCTCTTTTTTAACGGCTGTAACTGATGAAGCAATACTGATATGCTGCGTAGCAGGAATAATTGTTGATGCTAAATCTCTGTGTAAATGTGTCAGAAAACCTGTGTAACCAGAATAATTTTCATCTACTGTGCCATTTGGCTTTGCAGTTGTGAAAAGTTCATGATAAGGATCGGCAAAAAACATCTGACGTACCAAGTCTTGTTGCCCTGATTGTGCAATGATTGGTAACATAACTTTATTCCAGATATCTGGGTTTTTCATCTGTTCTACATCGTCTTCTTTATAGCCTGTTGCCAGTAATTGTTGAACGATAGCTCCCCAAAATTCTCTGCCATTTTGCTCAAATTCGATAGCCATCGGCTTTACTGTAATATCCTGATAAGTTAGTGTAAAAGCTCCTGTTGGAGTAAAGCCAGCGGCAACTTTAGGTTTGGTAATCATAGATGGTCGGGAAATTTTATTTAATTTCTCGGTTCCTTTTATATCAGTACGGACAGTTACTGCTCCTCTGATATCTTCAGCCAAAAACATCGGATCAACAAAAAATTCTGAAATTGATTGTTTGAAAAATTCGGGGCTGGTTGTTTGTGTAAATATACTCATTGTTTATTTATTAGTTATTGGGTTATTGTGTTAGAAGTCGGAAGTCGGAAGTCGGAAGACCGAAGTCAGAAGTCAGAAGTCGGAAGACCGAAGATATATTATTGAATGGCTTTTAGTTTCATGCGGTCTTGGTAGGTAAGTTCTTTTAAAAGTTGTTTACCTGCTGTATCTTCTTCGTTTAAACCTTTGTTGATGTTAATTTTAGGGTCTGCTAAATTTGCAGGAACTGATTGTTTTGCACTCAGCACGTCAATCTTTGACTGAAGGGCTTCACCTAATGTGATAGATTCAGTTAAGTTGGATTGTAGTTCTTGTATCAATCTATCTTTGTTGAGTAAGTCAGTTTGTAAGGTTTCTAACTTCGTTGTTAAGTCTTTCATTTCGACAGGCTCAATGTACGTCATGTTGTTTTTCTGGAAAAAATCTGAGATTTTATCTTTGAACTTTTTAAATTCTTCTGGTATTGGCATGTTATTGTTATTTAAGTAATTATTTATGAATTCAATATAAGAATACGGGTTTTGTAAAAGAACATTTAATAAAGCTGGATTGTCATCGAAAAATAAAGTGGCGGCATATACCCAGTCATTCTGATGGAATTGTGCAAATAAGCCATTTGTTGCTGCTGGCTCATCTACAAGGTCAACAGCATGTAAGGATTCAATAGTTGCATAGTTTAGTTCAATTATTTCTTCTGTAACTTGATCTTTTACAGAAAGTGATGTGGATTTACCTGGTTTGAATGCAATGGATGAACCAAACATATCAGGGTTGGTGGCTGCGAGTTCAAGGATGTAATCGTATAAATTCCCATTAGGAGCTATTCTTGCCGACTTATCCAAATAGAGATCTGCTACTACATTGGTATCTTGTTTGCGAAAGTTCTTATAACGACCGATGTATGTACCAAGAGCAGTAGAACACATATTAGGGTGTCCGAAACGTGCTTTGATTCCTTTGGTATTTTCGTTGCCTAACTTAGCGGTATTTTCCAGAAACTCCTGATTTAAAAATAGATTATGACCTTTGGCTTCGCCTTCCTGAACAACTAAAACGTTTTTTAAAATGCCGTTTTCTTTGTCAATAGACGGGGCTATGGTTTGATATAGGGTATCGGTGCTTAAATAGTTCATGTTTTAAAATTAGGAATTAGGAATTAGGAATTAGGCGATGGAGCGATAGAGCGATAAGGTAAAAAGTAACATTGTCGTTGTAGGTTTATTAATTATTTTACTTTGGTTGCAAGGTCATTGCCTGGTTTAAACTTTATAATTTTAGGTGAAGAAACTACTTTAGGTTTCTTTTTTGGTTTGCTGGCATTCTGCACTGGCTTTTTTGTTGAATCGGATTTGGTCATGTCTTTTATTTATTATAAATATATGCGGGTTTTGGAAAAGACAGGGAAAGTGAAAAAAAAGTGGATTTTTTAAAGGATGGGGCTATTTATTTAAAGAAGTGCCTTGAGTACTTGGAGTACTTAAAGTTTGAAAAAATAAAATATTTAATCATAAATTATGGATAAATATGGTGTTTCGGCAGGCTCAGCATGCATGCTTAGACACATTTCGGCTGTGCTTAATGAACAAGCTCAATAATCAATTAAAAATAACAATAATAATATGGAAGATACTGAAAATATTAGAGATAAAGATGGACAATTTGTAAAAGGACATAAAGGTTTAAAACCAAAAGGTAGTTTGAATACAAAAACCAAAGAGATGAAGGAAAGGCTTCAAATGCTTATGGAAAGTTATGATGAAGATAAAATGATTGAGGATCTTAAAAGCCTTAAACCTCCCGACAGGCTTAAAATAATGACTGGCTTGCTCGAGTATATCCTCCCAAAACTGAACAAAACTGATTATACACTGAATAATAAGGATGCTGATGAAATAAGAGTGGAACTCCCTGACGAAAATGAAATTTAACTTCTCGGACAAAAGATTATTTAATAATGTTTACCTGCCTCTTCTGAATGATAATAATCGATACTTATTGCTGTATGGCGGGCGTGATAGTGCTAAGAGCTATTTTGCCGCGCAAAAGGTTGTAATTGATACCATGCGTAAACCGTATAGCAGGTATATTCTTTTACGAAAAGTTTATAGTGATATTAAGGATAGCCAGTTTCAGACGATAAAGGATATTATTGTAAGCTATGGCTTGATGGATTATTTTAATATTACAGAAAACCCTCTGAAAATTACCTTTAAACTAAATGGAAATACAATTCTTGCCCGAGGCTTGGATAAGGATTACAAAATGAAATCCATTAAAGACCCAACGGGTATTTGGTATGAAGAGATGAACGAAATTGCTTTTAATGATTTCCTGAAAAGTACTTCTTCTTTGCGTGGTGGTGTTATACAGGAAATAGGAACTTTTAACCCTGAAATAGAGGATAGCTGGATTTGTAATTATTTTTTCCCTCCTAAAGAGAATTATGAGAAAGAGAATGGCAATTTTAATTTTGTACCGAGCATACGGAAAGATACTACTATTATACATACTACTTATAAGGATAACCAGTTTGTTACTAAGCAAAGTACCGAGTTATTGGAAAGCTTTAAGGATGTGGATTACAGGTATTACAGAACTTATACTCTTGGATTGTGGGGCGGTGCACTGGAAGGCTTGATTTATAACAAATGGGATGTGGTGGATAGTTTTCCCAAACAGGAGGTTGTTTATTATGGGCTTGATTTTGGCTATTCTAACGATGAAAGTGGTGTGGTGAAGGTTTGTTTTAAGGGTGATGATTTGTTTGTGGAGGAGGTTTTGTATAAAAAAGGACTGACAAACCAGGATATTGCGATGGAATTTAGAAAGAAGGGTATTACGGAAAATCAATTGATTATTGCGGATAGTGCTGAACCGAAATCTATACAGGAGTTATATAGGGAAGGATTTACCATTAGAGGAGCTATTAAAGGGGCTGATAGTATACGGAACGGGATTGATATTGTGAAACGTTATAGAATACATGTAGTTAAAGGGAGTTCAAACTTAATCAGAGAATTGAAGAGTTATTGCTGGGTAATGGACATGGATGGGAAAAGCCTGAACGTGCCGATAGATAAGCTGAATCATTTACTTGATCCGCTGAGGTATGTGGCGTTGTTTAAGAATTATGTACCTGGGAAAAGGATGGTGAAGGTGGGGAGTGTTTGATAATTCTAAAATAAGTCATCAAATTAAAATAATTGCTCAAAAATATAATACATTTGTATCGTGAAAAATTTAATACAGGAGATCTTCAAAATAATGAAAGCTCATAATTCTTATTAAAAGGAAAATAGATTTATTTTATAACACCTTCATAATAAAAATCACAAAATACAGATAATACAAAATGAAGTATTATATTTGCATATATATTTTAAATTAATCAAAATGATTTGGACTATTATTATACTTGTTATTCTTGCAATCTTTTTAATGACTGGATTTGTAAAAATACCAACAGGGCATAAAGGTATTATTCTTTGGTTCGGTGCAAAATCAGAAGATGTTTGTGATGCTGGATTAGCCTGGCATTTTCCGATTTTTAGTTCTATAGAAATTATAGATTGCAGATTGCGTTTTATAGAGGAACGTAATTTAACTGTTGCTTTAGCACATTTTATAAATGTAAATTTAAAAACAAGTATTAATTATAAAATTGAAGATTTATATAATTTTCTTGATAATTATAATAAAAATGATTTAGAAGGAAAGGTTAAAACTTATGTTACAGATAGTTTAAGACAGTATATAACAACAAGCGAAGTGACCGAAAGAGAAATTATTGCAATGAATACTTCAGACTATAAGCAACAGCAAATAACAAAAATAAATGAAGGTTATATTAAAAAGCTTGGTTTAAAAATAACAGATATTGTTATTGTAATAATCGAAATTACACCAGAAATGAAATCGTTCTTTGAAATATTAAGACAA
>CAIUKU010000507.1 GCA_903899825.1 uncultured Bacteroidales bacterium
GAAATAAATAAAAGAATAGATATATATACCTATTATTCAATTTATTACGAATTATATTTTTTAAAACGAGCACTTTAGTACTAAAATAATTTTTAGAAAACGGGGGGCGGCGAAAAATTTAAAAGTTCAAAAACCTTTTTCTGAGCAAAAAAAAAGCATTGAATTTTGAACTTTTCAATGCTTCATATAATATAAAGGTATAAATAATTAAAATTCTAACTGTAAACGTGCATTAATATCGCTCTGAGGATTGGATAAAATTCTGTTTACCGGAAGAGAATAGACTCTATTTGATTCCAGGAAAGGTATAATATGAACTGCAGTATTTTCATTAACCCTATGACATTCATAAACTGAATAAGCAATTGAATAAATGAGATAAGGAGCATTAAATTTTAAAAAGCCATTATCATACATTTCTAAAGAAATCAGCTGAGAGCCTTCAGGTAAATGTTCATAGATATAAAATCCATACTTATCCTTAATGGGTGGCTCCATTGGTAAAAATAGATGTTGGATTTTTAATGACTACAATCGTATTTTTATCAATTATGCTCTGTCTGCAGCAAACATCAACAATGATTAATTTGCCAACCAATTCAGCAGGACCAATGTATTTAAGTGTAATTTCAAGTATTCTTTTTATTCTGCGGAATTTCCTCTGATTTGGGAGTTTATATTCCTGATCTGTTTTTAAATCAATTGCTTTCATATTAATATCTGAATTTTGTGAAATGAATAAGTGCAAAAGGTTCTTTGAAATTATAATTTTCAAACCAATCTTTAAAATCTTTAAAAGATAAACCATCGTTTTTGCATAAATTCAAAACCAACGGATAAGATATGACAAACATATTATTTTCAGAAATTTCAATAGTCAAACTAATTATTTCATCATAAATAATAATTTTTTGGATACCTATACCAGAATCTCTATCAAGTTTACAAATTTCAATTTGTTCAGAATTATAAGGTCTTCCAGACCAATATCTGAGAGATAAAACAGCTGAACCATTATTAACCTTATCAATTCTTTTTTTCCATAAATCATAATTAGATTTAATTGTATGGATTTTTTTCCAAGCATTTGAATCTATGGATTGACCAGCTAAAATTTTATCAACAAAAAATGTTTCTTCCTTAGCTCTCTTATGAGTTTTTGGAAAATATTTACTAATTATAATGACATATGTTTTCATAAATTACTATTATTTAAAGGTTGAACAATATGGTTTCTTTTATAAATATGAGCCTCTTTTCTGGAAAAAAAATAAGTAGGCTGCTTTATAAGCTGGCAAAGTATTTCCGGCTTTTCTATCAAAGGAAGTACTTCATTATTTTCTACTTTATAGATTTTGAATATCTTCATATAAATATTTTGAAATTTTAAAATATTCAATGCCGTTCTTTTTGATATCTCCAGCATGTGAATTACCTTCTTTATCTCTGGCATTCTTATTAAAAATAAGATTCCGGTAAGCACACCAGGATCTGAATCTTTTTTTGAATGTAAACGGAGTATGAAATTTTTTGTCTGCAGGTCCTAATGATAAGATAAAATCGTCAAAAATTTCTTTTTTATTGATTTCTTCATCTAATCTTGTTGAAACAACTTCGCAGGAATCGTCATTATCAATTACACCAAAATAGCTATCAGCCCATGAAAGAAAAGCTTCACCGATAAATTGCCGAAGTTGTCTGCGTTCTAAACGAGCAACCGGAGCAGGCAACAAGCCACTACCAGGTAAGCCCAATTTCTCCTTTTGTATTTTAAAATAAATGATAAAAGCATGAGCCATTAAATTAAAGAAAAGATTTTTCTGAATGGAATCCCATTCAGAGAAAAAGTTTACATGAAAATCATTGATTGGTTTCCAGTTGTCAGAATAATAATCTGAAAAAGCAAGCAGAAACTGACGATCACGAAATGAAGCAGAAAAGCCATTAATACTATGGTTCGTTGTAAAGTATAACTGAGGTGTTTGCTGTTCAGATAATGTGAATTTTTTTGTACCTTTACCGTTAACGGTAAGCCTGCCGGTAATGATAGGAAAGAAAAATTCAAAATCAACATTCGATCTGACATCATCTATAAAAATGACATCGTGTTTCTCTGTAACTTCCTCAAACAAAAAGATATCGTCAGTAAGTGTTTTATTTTTGCCTGATATATAAGCGCTGGGAACAACTTCATTTAAAGCCATACCTAATAAACTTTTCCCTGATCTGCCGTTGCTATCCCCTATTTCGCTGTTCTTTCCATCCATTCCAATAACTGCACGTTCACAAGATTTATTTCTGAATTTATGAATAAGGAAAGCCATTGCAGTTAGTTTACTGATAAAATGCTGCAGCTGTTCATATTCTTCATAAACAGTCCTTTTAACAGGTTTATCAAGGGGTTGATGGTGGTTGTCAAGTTCTTTTTGCCAGTAGAAATCGCTTGTATTGAGCAGGAATTTCAAAAAGTGACATTTCTTTGCATCCTCTGACAATGACATAAAAAACCAATTTGTAATATTAGCAAAATCATCAATCTCATACCCGGATGCTTCAATTCTATCCTTATTTTTATTTAAGAATTCTTCTGAAAATTGAGTAAGTTGAATGAAATTATTACCAAGATAAGAAGCGTCAAAATCAATTAATTTTTCTGACCAAACATTGCCAACCAATGCTGTATTAGGCATTTCTTTTACACCTTCAGCATCAATTATCCAATGTTTTTTTGAGAAATAAATAACCTTAAAATGTTTATTGGTAGGTTCAAAATTTAATTCCATGAAAGGTAAATTACCAAGACTATCAGGACCAAGATACATTTTAGCACCTCTATACAACATATCCATAACTTCCTTCATATCCTCTTTGGGACAAACTTCTTTTGTAAATTCTACAACAAAATCTCTGATCTGCCACGCTTCCCAGGTTTCAATGATATTATCAATTACACGAACAAAGATAAAAGAAGTATTATTCAGCCTATAACGACCAAAGCCGCGAGCATTAAGAAAGTTATATGCATAAGTATAACTAAATTTATAAGTTGATATATCATTACCAAACTTATCTTCTCTAATACTTTTTTCCCAATACATTTCATGGGGTTGTAAAGGCTGAGTTGGAACCAATTTACCGGTATCATCAAATCTCCATTTAATTTTACCAATATAAAACTCAGCTAATTCTTTTAATTGCTCTTTATATTTCTGAGCGAATTCAGATGCTGAATGAAGCGACCAGATTTCAAGTAACTTAAGATCCGGCATAACAGATATTTTATGCAGTTGAATATACTCACCTAAACCTTCTTTTTCATTAATAGAAACATTAATATCTTCTAACAATTTATTTTCATTACCTTTTAAAGAACCGGCCAATAAATCATCAATTCCTTTTTCTTCCGTTTTGATTAAATGAGCGAAATACAATTCAAGATAAATACCACTATTGGCAAAAGTTTTAAAGTATTCTTTAAAATTTTTCACAGCATAAAAGAATGAGCGGGGGCGTTGATCAACACGCATTCCAGGATAAAGTTCTTTGTTTAAATCAGACCAATCCGAATCGAGTAAAAAGATAATTTCTTCTACTCTACAAACTTTAATAAGCAGTTGCAGATCATAAGGCAGTTTTTTATTGCTGGCAATATTCTGGATACCCATAATACCTACAGAAAGAATTCCATGCTGACAAGCCTTCCAAGCTTTTTTCTCACCTTCCTGCAGGAATAATCTTTTTATCTGACGTCCTTCCTTATACATTTTGCGAATGATATCCGGAATAAATAAATGTGAACCTGAACCGTAAGGACTCTCATATTTTTTAGGTTTTCCATGTTGATCCATATGAAGATCCGGATATTGCCATCTTATTCTATACAGCGGCTCCATCTTCTGAGTTTTTGGTTTCGGATACATGATTTGTTTACCATTCAGATCATAATACCAAATTATCATATCATCACCCTCAGTAAGATGATAATATTCATCACGCGTCCCACTTTCAAAAATATCAACAATTTTTATTGTATCTTCATCAATATAAACTTCAGCCTTCTGAGATTCATCTGAAATACCTGAAGCAGACAATTGTATATCACGATAAGAAATTATCTTATCCTTAGATTTTTTGGCCGGGATCTTCGGGCTTGTTTTAATAGTAATATTGTATTTATCTGCCATGTATCTTAATGCTTCAGGAAAGTTCATATTTTGAGCAAGCATAAGATATTTGGCGGGATTATTACCACCCCAATCGCAGGAGTAACATTTATAAAGTTTTTTTGCAGGACTTATTTTTAATCCTTTTCCTTTACCTTCTTTGTTACAATTAGGGCATTTACAAACAAAATCCTTTCCGGATTTGGTTAAAGTTTCAAAATCGCCAATAACTTCCTCGTTAATAGCAACTGATAATATTTCATCTTTTTTTGAATCTTCTACCATATATCAATTTTTTTAATAGGATTAAGTAGGTCATCAATTGTTCTAAGATATTTATGCTTTTCAGGTCCACCTTCAGTAAGAGATTCACGAAATTTTTGAAGTGCTACATTAATAATATGAATATCAGTTATAGACAGATTTTCAAAAGAAAAAACTTTTTCGTTTAATTCTTTGGTTCCGGTTAGAATTACCTCAGGCATAGGAATAAATTTTTAAAAGCATTAATAAATTTATGATACCTGGATATATAATTATCAGGATTAAGTACACGATCAATTTTCTTAGGATCTATACTTTTTTGAGTAATGAAATCAATAATAGGAATACCATATTTAAGACAAAAATTGATTTCTTCTTTACATCCGGAGCTATTTTCCCAATTAGGCATTAAGAGCATAGACTCGCATCGACTAAGCGACCAAAGATCAAATGCAATATAATGTTTATATTCAGGAAAAATGATAGTTCTATCGACATATTCAGCTAATTTGCTTGGAGTATAAGCCCAAAGTTTATTTTTAAGAGCATAATCCTTTGCGACAGATTCAGTAATCATTTGCATATTTTCAAGACCAGTTATAGGCAATGAAACATAAATTTTAGGTAATAAATTGTTTTCAATCATGTTGATGGGGGTATAAATGATTAATTATAAATTTTTCACTCTATCTAGTTCATTTTTTAATTTTATTTTTTAATCTGTAAATAACTTAATAATTGCCAGAGCAATATCACTATTGTTTCTTTTACCATAAAAAACTTGTTGAATATAACTCTCACGAAATTTCGTCCTTTTGGCGATTTTTCGTTTCCAGTCTTTTGGTCTAAAAGAGCTGTCTTTCAATGTTCTTAGTTCTTCTGTGATTTCTTCCATAATGTTAATATATGTTAAATTTTAAAAATTGAACGAAAAATGATATACATTTGCATCAAATATGAATTATAATTGAGTTGCAAATATAGGAGATTAATCTGACATAATGTCAATAAATAGTTCTTTTTGTAGAAATTTAGACTAAATCTAAATAAAAAGCATGGAGTGGAATGAAAAGCTAAAACAGTTCATTCAGATAATGGGTATAAAAAGAGAAGAAATAACTACTCTTACCGGAATGTCAAGGACC
This sequence comes from uncultured Bacteroidales bacterium, assembly GCA_903899825.1. Taxonomy (GTDB): domain Bacteria; phylum Bacteroidota; class Bacteroidia; order Bacteroidales; family JACABE01; genus JACABE01. Next base: position 5,573 of record CAIUKU010000507.1, read on the forward strand.
GGATTTAATCAAGGATTAGAAGCCGGAACATTAAAATTTGATATTGTAATTCAAATTTGTTTAAAGTATAATATTAATCTTTATGAATTAATAGAAAAAGAGAGTGATATTAATAGAAAACAATTTTGGGATAAATTTACAAAGGAAGATATCGGTATAGAGAACTTAAAATTTATGAGTGATAAGTTACAGTTAAGTTATGAAACAAGATTAGCTCAAAACACAGATTATATAGATATTTTAAAAAGTAATTTAGACCGATGTATTTTAGAATTGGAACAGGCAAAAGAAGAAAACAAACAGCTTCATATTGAGATAGATACATTAGAAAAAAAAACGATAAATTTGCGACATTTTTGCGACAAAACATAGGTATTCATCAATAAAAACAAAGAATTTCAAAAACATAAAATGTTGATTGACAATGAGATAAAGTGAGTATATAAACTCTCGTTCTCGCTACTAAATTTGTTCATCTTTTTATTGTCCTGTGGTGTAATTGGCAACACGTCTGATTCTGGATCAGAAGAGTTTAGGTTCGAGACCTAACAGGACAACACTAAATATCAAGCACTTACAGAGATTTTGTAAGTGCTTTTTTTATTCTTATCGCACAATTACAACACAGCTAACACCTAACTTTATTTTATATATAATTGATTTAATGGCACTTACAACGTTTTAAAAATATTAAATTACAAACAAAATATTTTAAAAAAAGAAGAAAATAATTTTCATATAATGACAAAATATCATTTTATTAATTAATAATCAAAGGATTAAAAACAGAAAGAAGTTTTCAAATCTGATAGCCTACCCCCTACTTGCTAAAACATACTAACCCCTCAGATTAGAATAAAAAAATTTGAAGAACCTGCTTATACCAGCATTCTATAAAAATATAGGAGGGAAAATTGAAATCTTATGCAACACCAAGCGGAATAAATTTTATTATGCAAGGTTGCAGGTCATTTTTATTTATTTTAAAAATATTTATACCTATGAAAATAATAAATAAAAATGAATGCACCCGAAGGGCTTGACCTTGC
>CAIUKU010000508.1 GCA_903899825.1 uncultured Bacteroidales bacterium
ATGCTTTTAATAATTGGTTACGCGATTCTTTTAGATGCAGTAATTGTTTTTCTATTCCCCGTGAAAGGGCACTCATGATGATCATAGAAAAATATTATCCAAACTGGAAGGATTTAGATATTCACGAATCTTCGCCTGAAAATAGAGGTGCAAGTCTGAAATTACAAAAGGCTGCAAAAAAATACATTGCATCACAGTACTTTCCTGATAAACCATTTGGTATAAAAATAGACTCCTATATAAATCAAGATTTGGAAAATCAGACTTTTAAAGACGAATCTTTTGATATTGTTATTACACAAGATGTAATGGAACATATTTACAATCCGGAAAAAGCATTTAAAGAGATAGCAAGGACACTTAAAAATGGTGGGGCACATATTTTCACAGTTCCAATTATAAATAAACACAAGCCCACTGAAGTTTGGGCTGTTAAGGGAGAGGATTCTCAACCTGTCTTTTTAAAAATACCTGAATGGCATGGAAATCCTGTAGATGTAAAAGGTTCAGCTGTAACTATGCACTGGGGTTTCGATATAGTTGACTATATTAAAGAGAAAAGTGCTTTGGAAACAGTTATTGAGTATATTGATAATCTATACTATGGTATCAGGGGTGAGTTTATAGAAGTTCTTGTCAGTAAAAAGAATTAATGATTATTATATCTGTAATTTATCAGACCACAATTCTTTTATAAATATTCAAAATGAACATAAAAGAAAAATTAATTAAAAATTTTCTGATCAATGAATTGAGAAGTCTTTTAAATTGGAACAAATACAGACCCATAAATTGTGTACCCCATGGTCATTTTTATTCGCCAATAATTTCAGAAAATGACATGGCGTTTTTTGAAAAACACTTAGATGAAGATGTTGTGAAAGACAGCATACCGGGTATTGATCTGAATTTAGAAGAACAATTGTCATTAATGCAATCATTTTCAGAATATTATGATGATATTCCATTTACAGCAACTAAAAATAGTAAAAACAGATATTACTTTGAAAATAATTCATATTCCTATACGGATGCAATAATACTGTATGCTTTTATCAGACATTTTAAGCCAAAAAGAATTATTGAAATAGGTTCCGGCTTTACTTCTGCTTTAATGCTGGATATCAAAGACCATTTTCTGAAGAACCTTGAGTTGACATTTATTGAACCCTATCCTGCGTTTTTATTTTCGCTGTTATCTGAAAAGGATAAAGCAGACACTAAAGTATTCAGTACAAAAGTCCAAAATATTGCAATGGACGAGTTTCAATTATTGTCAGCAAATGATATTCTGTTTATTGACAGTAGTCATGTATCGAAAACCGGGAGCGATGTAAATTTTGAAATATTTAAAATTCTTCCAATGCTTAAGCCGGGTGTTATCATCCATTTTCATGATATTTATTATCCGTTTGAATATCCTAAAGAATTGGTATATAAAGGATTTAACTGGAATGAAGATTATTTACTCAAGGCTTTTTTAAGCTATAATGATCATTTCAAAATACAACATTTTTCACAATATATTCATATTCATCATCCTTCTGCATTTAAGGACATGCCTTTGGCTTATAAAAACAGCGGTGGTAATTTATGGATAAAAAAAATCAAGTAAAATAAAAATTCTTTTTTAAAATTCAAATAATTTTCAAGTAAAACTTAAGAATGAAGGAATTTAATGTTTGCATAATTATTCTGAACTGGAATGGATATGAAGTAACAAGGGAATGTTTGCTGTCATTACAGAAAATCAGCTATACAAACTATACAATAATTTTAGTGGATAATGGTTCGTCTGACAATTCTGTTGAAAAATTGTCATCAGAGTTTACGCAAATTGACTATTTATCGTTAGATAAAAATTATGGCTTTACCGGAGGTAACAATAAAGGGATTGTTTATGCAATAAATAAATACAATCCGGATTATTTCCTTTTGTTAAATAATGATACAGTGGTAAAGTCTGATTTCCTTGATCAGCTGATATTGCCTTTTCATGAAAACGGAAAGATTTTTGCTACAGTTCCAAAAATATATTTTTTTGATAAAAAAGATGTTATCTGGTGTGCTGGTGGCGAAATTTCTAAATTAACAGGGATAGTAACAGAATATGGTAAAAATCAAAAAGATACTGATAAAACTTCCTATCAGCGGGAAATAGGTTTTATGAGCGGTTGTGCTGTTTTGTTGAATGCAATGACCATCAAAGAAATTGGTTTACTGGATGAGATGTTTTTTGCTTATTCTGAAGACACTGACTATAGCCTAAGAATACTGAAATCCGGACATTCGATAGTATATGTTCCTGATTCAATTGTTTATCATAAAGTCAGCCGGTCGTTTGTTGGGCAAGCCGGGATTCGGTCGCAGTTTTATCTTGCTACCCGAAATTTTATCCTTTTGCAACGCAAACATCTTCCTAAGTTTCTTTTTCCTGTATTTATTTTCGTTTTTCTTTTCCGTTGGGTGATATACATCTCTCTAAAGCTTGCTTTTATGGGTCACTTCATGGGCTGGAAGGCAATCTGTAAGGGAATGTATGATGGCCTGTGCAAACCGGGTTCTAACATTACAAATAAAACCTGATGAAGCCGGGCATCAAGCAAAAATGCTGTAATTAAGGCAAACAAATCTGTTCGCCCACCTCTGAGTATTAAAATCTAGGGTTCTTATAAGGTTTTGGTATTGAATATCAAAACTGCCCTGGAAAAATAAGTGGAATGGGTTTATTGCCCCAAAAGCAATCCGTTCAATATCAGTTAACAAATTAAATAAATGAAATAGCCATAAGAATTATCCCGAAACTTCGGGACAAACCGAAAATGATCCCGAAATTTCGGGATGGCGTATTCCCCCGATAAATCGGGGCAGGCTATGTGACAAATAAATAAAAAATAATAATAACACATGAATATATTTATAGATGCACACATATTTGACAAGCCTTATGGCGGTTCACGAAGTTATATAAAGGGACTGTATTCAGCGTGGATTAAAATAAATCCATCTATACATTTTTATATTGCTGCATACGATATTGAAAATTTGATCAATGAGTTTGGCAAATCTGAAAATCTGACATTTATTAAATATGCTTCCAAGAATAAGCTTTACAGACTTTTACTTGATATTCCAATATTAATTAGTAAGCATAAAATTGATTATGCTCATTTTCAATACATCAGCCCATTTCTGAAATTTTGTAAAGAAATTGTTACGATTCATGATGTACTTTTTCTCGATTTCCCTGAATTATTCCCATACCTGTATCGGATTAAGAATAATTATTTGTTCAGACGCTCAGCCAGAAGAGCTGATATTTTACTTACCGTTTCTGATTACTCTAAAAAGGCAATTGAAAAACATTTTAAAGTAAACAGCAATAAAATTTACATTACGCCGAATGCAATATCATCTGATTTTACCGAAATCTTCAAAAAAAACAGCAATCTGGTTGATATTAAGGAAAAATACAATCTTGAAAAATATATTCTATTTGTAAGTCGAATCGAACCACGAAAGAACCATTTATCATTAGTTGAAGCTTTTGTTGAGCTTAGACTTGCAGAATCAGGTTATTCTTTGGTATTTGTCGGTCACAATGATTTTCCATCAGTCGAATATCTTGACTACTTGAAATTGCTGCCAATATCTTTGCGCCAAAAAATAATTCATCTGGATAGCATTCCTGATATTGATTTAATCTCGATTTATATCAATTGCAGCCTTTTTGTTTACCCATCTTTAGCAGAAGGCTTTGGTATTCCTCCGCTTGAGGCTGCAATTTCAAAAGTTCCCTGCATTTGTTCAAATGCAACGGCTATGGAGGATTATGTTTTTTTTGATAAAAATTTGTATGATCCTTATAATAAAGAAGAACTAAAGCAATTGATTATTAGTAATTTATTAAACAGACAAAATGAAGCAATTGAAAACATTTATCAGTTCGTTAAGTCGAAATACAATTGGAAAACAATAGCAACAGATTGGAATATGTATTTTTTAAATTATATAAAATGAAATGGTTTTACCTGACAAAACGGTTAGATTATTCAGTTTTCCCGAATGAAGGTGTTGAAAATTTATTAATAGATCATAGAGAATTACTTTCTAATCCAAAGCAAAGTAGTTATTTCAACCGCTTTTGCTATAAAAATTTGAATTATATTATAAATAACAATGAGCCATTCATGAGCAATTCTGAATATCTTTACAACTGCTTTTTTGTGTTAGTGCCACTTTCCCTGTTGCCTAACCTTTCGGCTTGGTTGCTAAAGAAGAAATAAGTCTGGGGAATTGTTAATAACAGCCAATCATGTCAGATTAAAGGAGATTATAGAAGATAATATAAATGGGTTGTCGTTTGAAGCCGGTAACGAAAAAGAGCTGGCAGATAAGATTTCTTATTGTATTAATAATCAGAACAATATAAAAGACATAGGTGAAAAAGGAAAAAAGACCTATAAGGAAAACATTACTGATGAGATTTTTATAAAAAGAATGATGAGAAATATTTATTTGAATGATATGATTAACTATATATTTCGCCACTACGTGGCTTCCTATTAGATTTTTAATTATTTACTACAAATATTTAGCTGCGCTGCAGCATTTTCTCAGGCAACGTAGTTGCTATATATTTGTAGTAAGAGAATTCGTATTAATCAAAGAGCAGCGTTGCTGCGAAATAAAATGAAAAAGATATGCCAAATACATATACCCAAATGTATGTTCAGATCGTTTTTGCTGTGAAAGGGAAGAATATCACCGTTCATGAAAATCATCGTGATGAATTAGAAAAATATATCTGTGGAATTATATCAAATAAGAAATCAAAACCGTTGGCAATTTATTGTAATCCTAATCATATTCATATTTTGCTAGGGTTGCATCCTACAAATGCAGTTTCAGATTTAGTGAAAGATATAAAAGTTAGTTCCACTAAACTAATAAATGAGAAAAAATGGATAGTAGGTAAATTTTATTGGCAAGATGGATTTGCATCCTTTACTTACTCTAAATCCCAAATAGACCGTGTATCAAAATATATTTTAAACCAACCCCATCATCATAAAAAACAAACATTTAAAGAAGAATACCTTTTGATTTTGAAAAAACTGGATATTGAATACGATGAGAAATATTTATTTGAATGGTATGATTAGATAATTTATTTCGCCACTACGTGGCTTTAGGATTGTGTTTAGTTTCTTTGCTACAAATATTTAGCTGCTTCGCAGCATTTCCTCATATGTACAAATAAATAATTTTTAAAAATAAACAAATGAAATGTATAAAACAATGTCGTTAAGTTCTAACTTTGCGACTCTCTGCGTATAAACTCAGCGGTTCTCCGCGCATAAACCTTTTTTTACCGCAGAGTTCCGCAAAGAATGCGCAAAGAATCGCAGAGTATTTAAATGCTGGGTGCGCAAGCGGATAGACATATTCTTTACTCAGTCAAAGGACCAATCAGATTCACCATTATTGCACTATTAAACGATAGTTTTGAAATATAATAATATTACAATGAGCAGATTGAAAATCTTGTTTATTTTAAATAAACACTATTGTTTGTTGGGAATAAACACTTAAACCTGAGTTTTTAAAAAATCAAAAAAAATATCAGATAATACAAAATCATCACTTTATTGCAGTAAAAGTATTATTTTTTCTACTATTATTTCCAGAGATTCATCAATAGAATAATCATCAGTGAAGATTTCCAGAAAAGCTTGTTCCGGATTTTCATACACGGATTGAATACCGGTAAAGTCTTTTATTTCGCCCAATCTGGCTTTTTTTTCACATGCCTTTTACATCTCTTTCTTCACAAACAGCAAGGGGAGCATTTACGAAAATTTCAAGAAAATCAGTTGGGCCGATTATTTCTCTGGCCATAGTTCCTAATTCGGTCAAAGGACCAGCCAAATTCATCATTATTGCACTATTAAATGATAGTTTTGAGAAATAATGATATTGAAAGCTCAACTAATAAATGCGATTTTTTTTAGTATGTAAGGCAATATTGTATTACATTTGTGGTAGTAAAGAATCGTAAGACAAAAATATTTTATATATAGTATTGTTAGTATCTAAGCTTATAAAAGTATGGAAAATAAAACTGCATATTGGATAGAATTATCAGATTATGATTTAATTACGGCTGAAGCGATGCTTAAAACAAAACGATATTTGTATGTTGGATTCATGTGTCATCAAACAATAGAGAAAGCATTTAAAGCATATTTTACCATATTTAGCGATGAAGCAATTCCATTTTCTCATAGTTTATCGTACTTAGCAAAAAAAGGAAGATTTTATGAAGATTTTTCAGAAGAACAAAAAGACTTTATTGATGAGATAGAACCTTTAAATATAGAAGCTCGCTATCCTTCTCATAAAGAGCGTTTATTAAAAAGTCTGAATGAAGTAAAATGCAAGGAACTATTAAAAAAGACCAAAACATTACAGGAATGGATAAAAATGAAGTTATAGCAAAACTAAAGCAATATCGTTTGCTTTTAGAAGATCATTTTCAGATTGAAAAAGTTTATTTGTTTGGATCCTATGCTAAAAACAGCTATAGAACAGATAGTGATATTGATGTTGCTATTATTGTAAATAAAATTGAAGGAGATTATTTCATTACAAATCCTATCTTATGGAAACTTAGAAGGCAGATTGATGATAGAATAGAACCAATTTTGCTTGAAACAGGAAAAGACGAAAGTGGGTTTTTAAAAGAAATTCAAAAATATGGGATTGAAATAGTTTAATAGTCTAAGACAGTAGTATATAGTAGCATTTGTAATTACATCAGATTTATTGTAATACCGGCAGTATTTTCTCTACTAATATTTCCAGAGATTCATCAATAGAATAATTATCAGTGAAGATTTCCAGAAAAGCCTGCTCCGGTTTTTCATATACGGATTGAATGCCTGTAAAGTCTTTTATTTCGCCCATGCTGGCTTTTTTTTCACATGCCTTTTACATCTCTTTCTTCACAAACAGCTAGGGGAGCATTTACGAAAATTTCAAGAAAATCTGTTGTGCCGATTATTTCTATGGCTATTGTTCTTAATTCATACAAAAGGATTGTGGGACTCACCAAAAATCAAACTTTAAACGATAGTTTTGCGAAATAATGATATTACAATGAGTAGATTAGGAATCTTGTTTATTTGGAATAAACACTTAAATTTGAGGTTTGAATAATCAAAAAATTTATTGATTATGCATTATCAAATGAGCAATTGGGGATAAATGCGAATGATTTTCTTTAAAATAAGCAAAGTAAGATAAAATTGAATGGCTGTATTTAAAATAGCGTTGTAAAAATTATTAAATAATTTAGGCTTAAGCCATGTTGGTATTCATTATTTTTCGAGGCTGTCTCAAAAGTTCTCTGTGGAACTCTGTGAAAAGCTCTGTGTCACTCTGTGTGATTTGTAAAATATTATTACACAGAGAATACGCAGAGAATCACAGAGTCTTAATTTAAGTGTTAATTGTATTTTGAGACAGC
>CAIUKU010000509.1 GCA_903899825.1 uncultured Bacteroidales bacterium
ATATCCATGAAATTGAAAAAGACCGAAAAGCAACCTATGAACTTACCACAAATATGAAAACTCTTGAGAAATTTGCAAGAGAAAAATATTTACTTAAAAGAGATAATGAGGATATCTTTCTGATTGTAAAAGAGTAATGATTTAAATTGGATCTACATCAACAACCATTTTGATTTGAGCATACTTATTAGATTTCTTAAAATTTTCAATACTATCTTTTAATTTTTCTTTAGTTAATTTAAAACTGGTTTCACGTTCACTCTTGATAAGAATATCCTTCAGATACATGTTTTTAATCATAGATACCATTGGGTATTCAGGTCCTAATATATTTTTATTAAATATTTTGCGAAGCGTTAATGCAAATTCAGATGCAGCTTTATTTAAAATATCCGCATCTTTATGTTTAAGTGTTATCTTTATCAATCTATAAAATGGCGGGTATTTAAAAGTCTTTCTTTCATGTAACTGACTGTTAAACATTGCCAGATAATCAGTATTAATTACATTTTTAATGACCTCATGTTTTGGATTATATGTCTGAATGATTACTTTTCCTCTCTCCCCTTTTCTTCCAGCACGTCCACTTACCTGTGCCATCATCTGGAAACTACGTTCAAAAGATCGGAAATCTGGATAACTTATCATATTATCAGCATTTAATATTCCAACTATACCAACATTATCAAAATCTAATCCTTTAGTAACCATTTGAGTTCCAACTAATATATCAATTTTTTTATCTTCAAAATCAGATATAATTCTTCTATAAGCATTTTTTGAACGTGTTGTGTCTAAATCCATGCGTTCTATTTTAGCCAATGGGAAAATTAAAGTTAAATCTTCTTCAATTTTTTCTGTACCAAATCCTTTCATTATTAAACCTGTACTACCACAATCAGGACACTTTTCTGGAATTCGTGTTGAATATCCACAATAATGACAGCGTAATTGATTCTGATACTTATGATAAATCAGTGTTACATCACAATTCTTACATTCTGGTATGTATTGACAACTATCACATTCGAGTCGTAAAGAAAAGCCTCTTCGGTTCTGAAAAAGAATAATTTGTTGCTTTTTAGCCAATGCATCTTCAATATTTTTAATAAGTAAAGAAGAGAAATGTGAACGCATTGTTTTTTGCCGCATTTCAAGCTTTATATCTGCAATAATAATCTCAGGCAACTCCATCCCTCCATATCTTTCATTGATTTCAACCAAAAGATATTTTTGAGTTAATGTATTGAAATAACTTTCAAGAGAAGGTGTTGCAGAACCCAATATAGTTTTTGCTCCATGTAAAGCAGCAAGATAAATAGCAGTATCACGGGCATTGTATCTTGGTGATGGATCGTATTGTTTGTAAGAAGTATCATGTTCTTCATCTACAATTATTAATCCCAAATTATCGTACGGTAAAAATAATGCCGAACGGGCACCTAATATAATGGTATGATTTATATTATCGTTATCCTGAGATGCAAAAACTACTTTGTTCCATACTTCAACTCTTTGATTCTCGCTATATTTTGAATGATATACGCCTGCTTTGTTACCAAAATATTTTTGTAATCGGTTAATTATTTGAGCAGTAAGTGCTATTTCCGGTAAAAGATATAAAACTTGCGTTCCTTGCTTGATTGCATCATCAATTAGTTTTATGTAAATTTCGGTTTTTCCACTGGAAGTTACACCATGCAATAAAATTACTGACTTCTGGCTAAAACCATTTTTAATTGCTTCATAAGCTGTCAATTGCAGCTCATTTAACTCAATATTATCAACAGAGCTATTTGCATCAACACTATCTATTCGACTTTGCTCTTTTTCATAAATTTCAAATACTCCTTTTTTAACTAATGATTTTATTTGAGCATCCGAAAAATCCGGGTTTTTGAGCAATTCACTTTTTTTTAATGCATTATCAAAAGACTGGAAATAACCAGTATGATATAAATATGATTGCAATAATTGTAATTGTCTAAACGCCTTTTTTTCTAATTTATCGAAAATATCCATCAAAGCTTTTTCTGTAGTATATGATTCACTAAGTCTGATATAGGTTTCAATTTTAGGTTTATATTTTTCAGATATTTCTTCTTCTGTGATAATTACAGCTTTTTCAATTAATGTTTTAATTAATGGAATTATCTTTTGTAAGCCTGTTATATCTGACACTTCTGTAATTGTCAGGGACTCCCTGGAAACCAATGCTTCTGCGACTAAGATTTCGTATTCGTTAAACAGGGAGAAATCACCATCAAAATCTGGATTTATTAAAATGCGGGATTCACTCGCTAATTTAAATGCAGGTGGTAAAGCTGCATTCATAACTTCTCCAATGTTACATAAATAATAATCGGCCATCCATTCCCATAAAATAAACTGCTTTTCATTTACAATTGCCTCACTGTCAAGTTGAGAAAGAATGTATTTCACATTAAGAAAAGATGGTGGATTTTCATGAATTCTTCTAATTAATGCAGTATAAATTTTCTTTTTACCAAACTGTATTACAACACGTTGACCAGGTTTAAGGACATCATTCATTTCAAAAGGAATACGGTAAGTAAAATACCCAGGTAAAGGAAGTGGTAACAATACATCTGCAAAAAGAGTTTTTCTTTCCATTTTGGTTAAAGAGAATGATCCTATTTAATATTAAAGATTACTTTCCCAAAATTAGCAATAATTTCGAAAATAATCTGATAAAAGTATTTCCATTTCCATTATTAACATTTCAGAACAAGCATTTTTAAATTGATTTGTAATAAAGAAGAAAAGCTTCTGTTGAGTATAATAATTATAGCTCTGTTTTACAAATTTCTTAAAGATTTATTATCTTTGCATAGTGTAAAAAATGATGCTTTTTTTCAAATTATTACAATTATGGCAATACCAACATCAAGAGTTAAAGATAAAGCAACTATCACTATTGATACGGAAAAATGTACAGGATGCGGAAATTGTGTTGAAGTTTGTAAAGATTTTAGTTTAGAAATTAAAAACGGAAAAGCCTGTATTTCAGAACACCCTTTTTTTGGTTGCATTGGATGCGGACATTGTATGTGTATATGCCATATGGATGCTATCAGTATCGAAGGTCGTTTTACTTCTCGTAACCACCTTTTTAATATACCAAAAAAAGAGGAAAATACCGATTATTCACATTTACTTCATTTAATGCAAAGTAGAAGAAGTATTCGTGAATTTAAAGATCTGTCAGTTGAAAAAGACATTATAAAAAAAATTATAGCAGCTGCAAGCCAATCTCCAATGGGTATTCCTCCATCTGATGTAAATATATTGGTGCTTGATACCAAAGAGAAAGTAAATCATTTCAGCCTTGATTATTGTCATTTTCTAAAAAATTATAAGTGGATGGTTTCTGATTGGTTCATGACAATAATGAAGCCATTTTGGGGTAAAAACAACGACCAGTTATTTCGAATGTTTGTTAAACCACTGATAAATACCTTCACAAAAACTGCTGAAAAAGGAGAAAACTTATTTACTTACGATGCTCCTTTGGCTTTGTATTTTTATGGTTCACCATTCACAGATCCTGCTGACCCAATTATTGCTGCAACTTATGCAATGTTGGCTGCAGAATCTCTTGGCTTAGGAAGTTGTATGATAGGTAGTTTTCATCCTATGATACAATACGGAAAAGCAGGAAAGAAATTCAGAGAAAAATACAATATCCGATTTAAAAGTAGAGAAGGTCTTATAGTAATAATGGGTTATCCAAAGGTTCATTATAAATATGGAATTCATAGAAATTTTTCAAATGTTGATTGGAGAAAGGTCAACGAATAAAAAATAAAAGAATAGAACTACATTCCATTAAGTACTTTATACTAATGCTTTGCATGCAATCCACACTCTTTAGTTTCGGGATTTTCCCACCACCATCTGCCAGCCCTTACATCTTCACCTGGTTGAATAGCTCGAGTGCATGGTTGACATCCAATGCTTGGAAAACCATTGTCATGCAATTTATTATAGGGTATTCCATTTTTTCTGATAAATTTCCAAACTTCTTTTTCAGTCCAGTTGATTAAAGGATTAATCTTAATTAATTGATTGCTTTCATCCCATTCTATCATTTGCATTTCCTCACGGGTAATAGCTTGTTCCCTTCTCAAACCACTTATCCATACTTCCAAACCATTGAAAGCACGATGCAAAGGTTCTATTTTACGAACAGCACAACATTGTTTTCTGTTTTCGATACTTTCGTAAAAAAGGTTCACTCCTTTTATATTTACCATTTCTTCAACTGCATCAGTATTAGGGAAATAAATTGAAATCCGAATTCCATATTGAGTATTGGTTCTTTCTATTGTACTATAAGTTTCTGGAAATACGCGCCCAGTATCCAATGTAAAAATATTACATCCAGCATCAATATTTGCAATCATGTGTGTAAGTACCTGATCTTCTGCTCCCATACTTGAAGCCAGGGCGATTTTAGAAGCATAAGTTTTTAGAAAATACTGTAAAACATTTTCAGGACTTTCGTTTTTGAATTTTTCATTTAATGCATTAATGGCAGTAATTTGCATAGCTTGAATGTTATTTGTGTGAAAAATGAAGTACTTTGAATACTTTTAATTATTTATTTAGTTTTTAGATGCTGAAGTTTGTAATTAAGCTGCAAAATTAATAAAGATTGTCTAGTATAGTAATTGTATTTTATTATTTTTGTATTTGTTTTTATTATTCTGAATAATACTATAAACTATGAAATTACATTTTATTGCAATTGGTGGCAGTGCTATGCACAATCTTGCCATTGCCTTACACAAAAAAGGTATTACTGTTACCGGCTCTGATGATGAAATATTTGAACCATCAAAAAGTCGTTTGGCCAAATATGGTTTACTTCCCACAAATGAGGGTTGGGATGAAAATAATATTACAAAAGATATTGATGCAGTGATACTTGGAATGCATGCTCGATTAGATAATCCTGAACTGATCAAAGCTCAACAGTTGGGAATAAAAATATATTCTTATCCTGAATATTTATATGAGGCATCAAAAGATAAAATCCGCATCGTAATAGGAGGCAGTCATGGAAAAACAACCATCACTTCTATGATTATCCATGTATTTAATGCTTTAAAAATAAATTGCGATTACATGGTAGGTGCACAGTTGCAGGGTTTTGAAGTAATGGTTAAACTAACTGATACTGCTAAATACATAATTATTGAAGGAGATGAATACCTTACATCACCCATCGACAGAAGACCTAAATTTCATTTGTATATGCCTGATATTGCTTTAATCAGTGGTATTGCCTGGGATCATATCAATGTTTTTCCAACTTTTGAAAACTATATTGAACAGTTTAAAATTTTTACTGATTTAATTACAGAAAAAGGAAAACTGATTTATTGTACAGATGATACTGAAGTGCTACAATTAGCTAAACAGGCCAGAAAAGATATTCAGCTTCTCCCCTATGCTATTCCGGAACATATTGTTAAAGATGATGTTACTAATATATTATTTAATAACACCAGCATTCCATTGCAAATATTTGGAAACCATAATCTGATGAATCTGAACGGGGCCCGATTAGTATGTAAGCAAGTGGGCATTTCTGATGTTGAATTCTACAAAGCTATCCAATCTTTCCAGGGTGCATCCAAACGATTGGAACTAGTTAAAATGAATGATTTCACAAATATTTATAAAGATTTTGCCCATTCCCCTTCTAAATTGAAAGCTACTACTTCGGCTGTCAAAGCTCAATTCAAGGAAAGAAAGTTAACTGCATGTATGGAATTACATACTTTTAGCAGCTTAACACAGGCATTTTTAATGCAATACAAGGATAGTATGAATGAAGCTGATGAAGCCATCGTTTACTATAATCCTCATACACTTGAACATAAAAAATTGCCAGCATTGTCAATTGAAGATATAAAAAATGCTTTTAACAGAGAAGATTTACTGGTATTTACAGATTCGACTTTATTAATAAATCATTTAGAAAATTCAAACTGGAAACTTAAAAATCTATTGATGATGAGCTCTGGTAATTTTGATGGTATCAATTTTAATGAATTGGCTAATCTTTTGATTAAATAGTTTGATTTTTTCGCAATAAATCGTTTCCAATTCTACATTGCAGACATTTTTTCTGATTACAATAATTATTCTTTAGTTCAAGTAAGGCTTGAGATTGAAAAGCATTATTGACTATGAAACCGATATTTATCCATTTATTAATTATTGAATTTTTTTCAGGTTTTACTTTTTCTAAAAATCTTAAAGCCCTGTCTTGATATATTTTTTCATCTTTTTCGATTCCATAAAAGAAAAGCATTGGAACGATGGTATTGATAATCAATAAATCTATGGATTGCTTTCCGATTATTTTCGGCTTATTAAAAGCATTTTTTTCATCAAAAATATAATGATTATCAAAATATTCTGAAGCCGAAACCTGAAAAAGTTGATAAATATTTTCAATCGTTTCAGCTTCAATAATTTTTGAGAATAAATGCTGTGATTGGTAGATTAAACTACCAAACTGAGCTAGCCGAATCGTTGGAAAATTAGAAGGATGTAATCGTAGGAATTTCCACAAATGTCCTGAAATGGACTGAAGATGATATTTTTTTCTCAAAAACTCATATTCTTTAAATAAACTCTGTGGATAGCTTTCAATGAAACCATTGTTTAACAAACCTGCCTGACCAAATAGTAATGCATACAACTGCAAATCATTATTTTTATGTTTTGCCAGAATATGAAGCGGCAATGAATTGCTTAATAATTCAAAAGGGCTTGCATTGAGTTTAAAACCAAAATTTTTAGCCAATAACTTATAAAAGCAATCTTCCCAGCTATAATTGTTAGAAATAAATAAAGAATTAATATCCTGTGTTTTACGCTCTATTCGTTCGATCAATAATCGTTCAAGCCAGGTTTGAACAATAAAATGATCTGCTGTATTAAATATTTTTTCACAAGGTATCCAATTCTTATTGGAAATAAAATACCGGTATCTTTCAAAAAGGTTTTTATCGAAAGCATCTTTTATTTCCAGCGTAGGAATGATTTCGTTATTTTTACGTTTCACTTCAGTATCATTTTTTAAGACAACATGCATAATGACTGAATCATAAGCCATATCATTTTGATGCTGATGTATATACCAATCAGATGCTTTAGAGTGTATTTCAACATTTCCGGCCCAGACTGTTTGACCAATTTTTATTTTTGCATTAAAGAAATCAGGACCTGCATCAGTATTTTGTATTCCCTGATGTATAATTTCAACATTTTCACCATTCGAAAGCATTAAATCAGCTTTCAACAATTTAAACTTCCAGAGATAATGCAAAAATTCTTCAGTCATGTCTCTAATATTTCATGTAAAAATATTACTTTTATAGCCAAAAAGTAAATAAAAATGAAAAAAATAACACAATTATTTTTTGTAATTACTATAATTGCTTTGTATAGTTTTAGGAATCAGTTGTTTTCGCAAACAAGGGATGAGGGTTATCCAACTGAAAATATTCCGGTTACTGACAGTACAGTGTTTACGGTTGTTGAAGAAATACCCAGATTTGTTGGAGGTGAAGAAGCAAGAATAAACTTTTTTGTTAAAAATATGGTTTATCCTGAAAAAGCTTTGAAAAAAAGAGTCCAGGGTACTGTTTATGTTTCATTTACAGTAGAAAAAGATGGAAGTATATCAAATGTAAATATATTGAGAGGTATTGGTAGTGGCTGTGATGAAGAAGCAATAAGGGTTGTGAAATTTATGCCCAAATGGATACCTGCCCGACAAAGAGGAAAAAATGTGAGAGTTCAATTTTATTTACCTTTAAATTTTACGCTTACAGAAGAGCCTGAAAAAAGATAAAATGAAGGAAAACAATAAGATAAGTATTCTATAATCAATATCCTATAGTTTCTGAATAAAAAATTGTATATTTAAAAAATAGATTGTATATTTGTAAAACAATTTTTGGAGATAGTTTTTTATTTTATGCAGGATTTAAGTATTTTAGTATCAGGAATTGAGTTTAAATTACGTAAATTAATTGAACAAAATAATCAGCTTAAAATTGAGAACAAACAATTATTGAAAAAAAACGATGAAATTAACAATATAATTGAAAATCAAAAGAAAACAATAACAAAATTAGAAGAAAAGTACAAAGTACTAAAGATTGCAAAATCGTTGGAAAATAATACAAATTCATTTGATCAAAAAATTAAAATCAACGAAATGCTGCGGGAAATTGAAAAGTGTATAGGTCTTTTAAACAAATAGATATTTTAGAATATTAAACTTAATGGAAGAAATCTCAATAACAGTTCGGATAGCAGACAGACAATACAAGCTTACAATAGAAAAAGAGGAAGAAGAGATTTTTAGAAAAGCAACCAAATTATTAGCTGAAAAACTAATGGAATATGCTCAGAATTATGCTTTTAAAGATAAACAGGATTTATTGGCATTGGTTGCATTGCAATATACAACTAGTTCATTAAAATTTGAAGAACAGGCTTCTTATAAAGACAATGAATTAATAGTGAGATTAAGTGAAATAAATAATGTGTTAGAAAAAAATATATATTCAGTTTGACAGATAACGTTCTTTGAAAATAATCATACACTTATAGTAAGATATACCCGCAATTATTCACTTACAGTTTGTAAACTCAACATTATAATAACTAGAGCAGAAGCTTAGTGAAGTTTAGAGTAGGCCTCAACCCAATTCGTTGGGTTCTCTGAAAAGAGACAGTGGACATTCGATGCTTCCGGCAGCTCTATAAATTTCATCTGGGGTTTACAAAACTCTATAGAATCGATTGCGGGTTTTTTTTAGTACTTTACGAAATATATATTAACTAATAATTATACTAATATGAGTGTAACATTTGCTATTATCATCACATTATTATCTTTAGTAGTTGGAGCTGTTTTAGCTACAACTATTTTAAGAAAATTTGTTGATAAAAAAAGCCAAAATATTTTAAAAGAGGCCGAAGAAAAAGCCGAAGTAATTAAAAAAGAAAAAATGCTTCAGGCAAAAGAAAGATTTTTACAATTAAAAGCTGAACACGAAAGCATTATTCTTGAAAAGAACAGCAATATTCAGAAAAGTGAGAATCGCATCAAACAAAAAGAAACCAGTTTATCACAAAAAATGGAAGAAATTCAGCGAAAGCAAAATGAACTTATTTCAGTACGTGAAAACTTAAACAATCAATTAGAAATTATCAATAAAAAGCAACTAGAACTTGATAAAATTCATAAAACACAGGTAGACAAACTACAGGCAATTGCTGGTCTCTCAGCTGAAGAAGCAAAAGTTCAGATTATTGAAGCACTTCAGGATGAAGCTAAAAATGAAGCAATTAATTTGATAAAAGATGTGGTTGATGAAGCAAAGATTACAGCTAACCTTGAAGCTAAGAAAATTGTAATTGAAACATTGCAACGTACAGCTGTTGAACATGCAATTGAAAACTCAGTCTCTGTATTTAATATTGAAAATGATGAAATAAAAGGTAGGATTATCGGTCGTGAAGGTAGAAATATCAGAGCCTTAGAGGCATTAACCGGTGTTGAAATTATTATTGATGATTCACCAGATGCTATTATCATTTCAGGATTTGATCCTGTGAGAAGAGAAATTGCACGTTTGTCATTACATAAACTGGTAACTGATGGAAGAATTCATCCAGCCCGTATTGAAGAGGTTGTTGCTAAAGTAAAAAAACAAATTGAACAGGAAATCATCGAAATTGGTAAAAGAACAACAATCGACTTAGGCATTCTTAATATGCATCATGAATTGATCCGTTTAGTTGGTAAAATGAAATATCGTTCTTCTTACGGTCAAAATTTATTACAACATTCAAAAGAAGTTGCCAACTTATGTGCTACTATGGCAGCTGAACTTGGCTTGAACCCCAAAATAGCCAAACGTGCCGGCTTATTGCATGATATTGGTAAAGTTCCTGATAATGAACCAGATTTACCGCATGCAATATTAGGTATGAAATTGGCAGAAAAATTTAAAGAAAAACCCGAAATTTGCAATGCAATTGGTGCTCATCACGATGAAACGGAAATGGAGTCTTTAATTGCCCCCATTGTTCAGGTTTGTGATGCTATTTCAGGAGCGCGTCCCGGTGCAAGAAGAGAAGTTGTAGATGCTTATATCAACAGATTGAATAATCTGGAAGAATTGGCTCTCTCCTACCCAGGCGTAATTAAAACTTATGCAATACAAGCTGGTAGAGAGTTACGCGTAATTGTTGGTGCTGATAAAATTTCAGATACTGAAGCAAATCAATTGTCGTTTGATCTATCTCATAAAATTCAAAATGAAATGACTTATCCTGGTCAGATTAAAATAACTGTAATCAGAGAAACAAGGGCAATAAGTTACGCAAAATAAAAAATAACCTCATTAAACTTAAAAAGGCTTCAGTTTACAATTGAAGCCTTTTTAAATTTGTACTGAGAAATAATTTAAATACTGATTTTAAATAGATTCAACAGCTACAATCTCAGGAATAGCTTTTACAACCGCTTGTTCTACTCCGTTTTTCAATGTCATCATACTATGTGGGCAACATCCGCAAGCACCCTGTAATTCTACTTTAACAATCATATCTTCGGTTAAATCTACAAATTGAATATCTCCGCCATCTGATTGTAAATAAGGTCTGATTTGTTCAATTACATTCTGAACTTTTACTGTCATTTCAAGTTTTTCTTCTATTGTCATAATTTATTATTTTTATTGTTTTTATTGTTTGATCTCAACTATTTTTGTTGCTTGTTTTTCTGCATTTCTGATTGCTATTTGTTGTGCGACTTTTTCAGCCAATTGCTTAAAAGCTTTTCCACCAATTGAACTTTCATCTATGGCTACTGGTTTCCCACTATCTCCTGATTCAGCAATGCTTTGTACAATTGGTATCTGACTCAATAAAGGTACTCCTAATTGTTTTGATAGATTAGTACATCCTTCCTTTCCAAATATATAATATTTATTTTCAGGCAATTCTAAAGGTGTAAAATAAGCCATATTTTCTACGATACCTAAAATTGGAATATTTATAGTTTCCTGCATAAACATATCAGCAGCTTTTTTAACATCGGCTATGGCCAATTGCTGAGGTGTACTAACTATCAAAGCAGCTGTTACAGGAACCGTTTGTATCATCGTTAAATGCATATCGCCTGTACCCGGAGGTAAGTCGACAACCATATAATCTATTTCACCCCAATCACCATCGGTAAATAACTGCTTCAATGCACCTGAAGCCATTGGTCCTCTCCATACCAAAGCTTTATTTGGGTCCACAAAGAAACCAATTGATAAAAGTTTAACACCGAATTTTTCAATGGGTATAATCTTTGTTTTTCCGTCAATTTCAGTTGCAGCAGGTTTCTCATTCACAGCATCAAACATAATAGGAATGCTGGGTCCATAAATATCAGCATCTACCAATGCAACTTTTGCACCTGAATTAGCCAATGCTACAGCTAAATTAACTGCAACTGTTGATTTCCCAACTCCTCCTTTTCCTGAAGCTACTGCAATTATATTTTTAATCCCTTTTAAAAAGTCTGAATTTTCTGTTCTATGGCTTGTTACCCGTGAAGTTAAATTAACTTCAACAACTGCATCTTTGTCAACCGTATCATGTATAGCATTGATACAGTCATTTTTCATCATATTTTTCATTGGACAAGCCGGAGTCGTTAAAACCAGATCAAAGCTTATAATTTTTCCTTTGATGCTTATATTTTCAATCATCTTCAGCGTGATTAAATCTTTTTTTAAATCGGGATCATTTACCTGACTCAGTGCTTGTTCTATCTTTTCAATCGTATAATTCATTTTAGTAATTTAATTCTTATTTAGAATCGGTAAAGATAATATTTTTTTTAATTGTAGTTAAGATTTGTATTGATAA
>CAIUKU010000510.1 GCA_903899825.1 uncultured Bacteroidales bacterium
AACTCAGAACCAAGAGTCATATTGGAAATATCATAACAGATAATAAAACTTTTCTAAAAATTGCAACATTGGATGGATATGTTTTTTTATTGGAAATTCAAATTGCAGGAAAAAACAAAATGCCGATTGCTCAGTTTTTAAGAGGATATCCAATTAGTAACGAATGGAAAGCCTTATAATAGGGTGTTTTAATAAAATAATCAGCTAAAACTGCTTATTTTTAGGCATTACTACAAAAAGTTATTAACAAATTGCCCAATTTATTAACATTTTTGTACTTTTTTTTAGAAAACACTTGACTTTCGTTATTTTATGCTTATATTTGTCCTGTTAATACAGTTATTAATCATTAAATCATTTACAAAAATGAACAAAGCAGAATTAATTGACGCAATGGCAGCTGAAGCAAAATTGACTAAAGTTGACATCAAAAAAGCATTAGACGCTTTCATTAGTGCAACTACAAAATCATTAAAAAAAGGTGATAGAGTAGCATTGGTAGGTTTTGGATCTTTCTCAATTGCTAAAAGAGCTGCAAGAAAAGGCCGTAACCCACAAACTGGTAAAGAAATCAAAATTGCTGCTAAAAAAGTAGTAAAATTTAAAGCTGGTAATGACTTAGCTACAAAAGTTAAATAGATTTTTTCTTTATCAAAAAAAAGTCCCGCATTAAACGGGACTTTTTTTTTGTATAATCATGAAGTCTTTTCCGTTTGCAAATTAAAATGAGAAAACTTATCTTTGTCGCTATAAATTTATTTCCCCTATTTGAGCCATATAAATGATAATGAAGAATCTAAAATATCTCCTTTTCCCTATTATCCTTTTTTTATTTTACAATAGCTTTTCTCAAAATATTAGCTTACCACTAAAGAATGACCCTGAAAGAGAAAAATGGGTTGATTCAGTTTATAAAACACTTACTCCAATTGAAAAGATTGCCCAGCTTTTTATTATCAGATCATATTCTGATCAAAACCAGGCTTATTACGATACGATTGCAAAATCAATTGCCAAATACAATATTGGTGGCGTTTGCTTTTTTAAAGGAGGCCCGCTTGCACAAGCCAATGTCACCAATTATTATCAAAAATCAGCTAAAACACCACTTTTTATCTCTATTGATGGCGAATGGGGTTTAAATATGCGACTCGATAGTACGCCAGCATTTCCCAGACAAATGACATTAGGAGCATTGCAAAATGATAGTCTGATATATAACATGGGCCGGGAAATAGCCCTCCAATGTAAAATAATGGGAATTCATATTAATTTTGCCCCTGTGGTTGACATAAATTCTGATCCCAGAAACCCAGTAATTAACAGCCGTTCTTTTGGTGAAAATAAATTGAAAGTTGCCCAGAAAGGAATTATGTATATGAAAGGCATGCAGGAAAATGGGATTATAACTTCAGCAAAACATTTCCCGGGACATGGAGATACAGATGCTGACTCTCATTATACCTTACCCATCATCAATCATTCGAAAACAACAATTGATACGCTGGATCTATATCCGTTTAAAGAACTTATTAACAATGGAGTTACAGGAATAATGGCAGCACATTTATTTATTCCTTCTTACGATACAACAGTCAATATGGCATCCTCTTTGTCAAAAAATATTGTTACTGACTTATTAAAAAACGAATTAGGATTCAAAGGACTGGTTTTTACGGATGCATTGGAAATGAAAGGTGTTACCAATTACTTTAAACCTGGTATCATCGAAGTTAAAGCTTTACAGGCAGGAAACGACATCTTACTATTACCAGAAAACATTGGTATTGCAATAAATAGTATTAAAACAGCAATTGACAGCAATTGGCTAAATCAGGAAGAGATAGATGAAAAATGCAAAAAAGTATTGAATTACAAATATTTGGCAGGTTTAAACAACTACAGACCAATAAACATAGATATTCTTTACCAGAAAGTAAATACAAAAAATACAGATATCATCAATTTTGAATCTTTTCGTCAGGCAATTACAATTATCAAAAATGAAGATAGTATTATTCCTTTAAAAAATTTAACAAACTATAATATTGGCGTACTTTCCATAGGTGATACTTCAAAAACTGATTTTCAAAAAGCAATTGAAATTTATGCCAATACAACAAACTACAATCTATCTAAAGATTTTTACGAAAATGAAATCGACAGCTTGCTGAATCTATTTTCAAAACACAATTTACTTATTGTATCTATACACAATACCAGTAGTTTAGCTTCAAAAAACTTCGGTTTTTCGAAACAAACCATTAAATTGATCGATACCTTATCAAAAACAAATAAGTTGATCCTTGATTTTTTTGCATATCCCTATGCTTTAAGTATTTTTAATGGAAATTTAAATGCCTCTGCAATTATTGTTTCCAATCAGGACAAAGCTGAAGCTCAGTTATTGTCTGCTCAATTGATTTTTGGGGGATTTCAGGCAAGCGGGATACTGCCTGTAACGATTACCAATAAATACCCATTACATACGCTGAATATCACACCAAAAATCAGACTTGGAAATTGTTTACCTGAAGAATTGAAAATAAAATCAGAACAACTGAATAAGATTGATACAATTGCATTAAATGGTATCAGAGAAAAAGCCTACCCGGGTTGCCAGATTCTAATTGCCAAAAATGGAATGATTTTTTATCAAAAATCGTTTGGAACAACTGTTTATGATAGTCCTGTTTTGGTTAAAAACAGTGATTTATACGATGTTGCTTCAATTACCAAAGTTGCTGCTACCACATTGGCAATGATGAAACTTTATGAAGACGGAAAAATAAATTTAGACAAAAAATTATCTTATTATTTAAAGTATCTAAGACACTCCAATAAGAAAAATATTACGATTCGTCAGATCATGAGTCATCAGGCAAGGTTAAAATCATGGATTCCATTTTATAAAGTAACTATTGTCAATGGAATTCCTGATAGTAATATTTATTCGAAAACACCCGGTCTAAAACACATGACCAAAGTTGCAGACAGTTTATATATTATAGATAATTACAAAGAGAAAATTATTCAAGCCATTATAGACTCTGATTTAAATGATAAAGAAACTTATGAATACAGTGATTTAGGTTTTTACCTCCTCAAAGAATTGGTTGAAAAAATTACTAAAGAAACTTTCGAGCAATATTTGAATGAACATTTCTACATTCCGCTTGGTTTAAGAAATACATTTTTTAATCCTTTAAACAGTACTAAATTAGAAAATATTATCCCGACAGAAAACGATACAATATTTCGCAGGCAAACCATTCAGGGATATGTTCATGATCCCGGTGCTGCTATGTTAGGTGGTGTTTCAGGACATGCAGGATTGTTCTCAAATGCAGGTGATCTGGCCGTTATTTTTCAATTACTGTTACAAAACGGAACTTATGGTGGAAAAAAATTATTGAAAGATTCTACAATAGCATTATTTTCACGCCAACAATTTCCTGAAAAAAATAATCGCAGAGCACTGGGATTTGACCGCCAATTAATACTACCTTCGGTTAATGGTCCAGTTTGTATAAGTGCTTCTCAAAGAAGTTTTGGACATTCAGGATTTACAGGAACTTATGTGTGGGCTGATCCTGAAGAAAACTTAGTATATGTTTTTCTGTCGAACAGAGTAAATCCGGATGCATCTAATGGAAAATTAAGTAATATGAATATAAGGACAGATATTCAACAACATATATATGAAATCTTAAACAAGGTCAAACAAAATAATCATTAAAAATTTGAAATCATGAATTACATAGGAAAATCAATACTATTTTGGATATTAGCTGTAGTATTTACAATCTCTATTGCTATTTACCAAAGAATGACAGGTCCCACCTATCCGAAAAAGGGTAGCATTACGATTGCAGAAAAAGAAGTAAAATTTAAATTGTTGCGATCACAGGAAAACACTAAAAATGGTGTAATTGCTGATGCCATCATTAAGATTGAAAATAAAGCTAAAATTTTTGGAGGTTCTATTCTTTACAGGCGTTATAAAACCATGGATGACTGGACAGAAGTAACTATGGTTCAAAATGGCGATTTTATCGAAGGAAATTTACCTTCTCAACCTGCCGCCGGAAAATTAGAGTACAGGGTTTTTCTAAAATATGGGAGCGAAAACTATGCATTGAACATTGAACCTGTGGTTATCAGATTTACAGGTGAAGTCCCATTATATATATTGCTGCCTCATATATTATTCATGTTTTTAGCCATGCTTTTTTCTACCCGAACCGGTATAGAAGCCATTATAAAAGGAAAACATGCTTTTAATTACGCTTTGGTTACTGTTATTACCTTATTTCTTGGGGGAATAATTTTAGGTCCCATTGTTCAGAAATATGCATTTGGAGCCTATTGGACAGGCTGGCCGCTTGGTAAAGACCTAACGGATGATAAAACTGCTGTTGCATTTCTGTTTTGGGTAATAGCTGCTTTTAGAATGTACAGAAACCGTGAAAAGAAAGGCTTTGCAATTGTAGCAATGATTGTATTGCTGATTGTTTATATGATTCCTCATAGCATGTTTGGATCTGAATTAGATACAAATACTGGAAAAATTGAAACAGGGCAAAAAATATAGCTTACTAACAAATCTGTTGCTTTTACTCAATTTAATTTTTGTATTATAAAATTTTGTTATTTTCAAAAAAAAATATGTAAATTTGCCGAAAATTATCAGGTTACTCTTTATTAAAGAGTTAATTACAATTACAGGCTTGCTTATACTAAGCGTTCA
Organism: uncultured Bacteroidales bacterium; assembly: GCA_903899825.1. Taxonomy (GTDB): domain Bacteria; phylum Bacteroidota; class Bacteroidia; order Bacteroidales; family JACABE01; genus JACABE01. The sequence goes on from CAIUKU010000510.1 coordinate 4,751, forward strand.
TTCTGAACAATAAGGCTAAGAAAGTCTGTTATTTTTTTCAGAAAATAATTATTCAAATATATATAAGATACTTAGTAAACTATGAAAAAATTAGCAGTAATAGCTTTTGGTGGAAATGCACTTTTAAGAGGAGATCAGGTTGGCACCATTGATGAACAGGAAGCCAATGTTTTCAATACCTGTACGCAGTTATTGGAATTACTAAAAAAAGATTACGACATTGTTATTGGACACGGCAACGGACCACAGGTGGGTAATGTATTATTGCAGCACGAAGGTGGATATAAAATGTTTGGTATTCCTGCAATGCCTATCGATTTTTGTGTTGCAGAAACCCAGGGTTCTATCGGTTACATGATAGAACAACAAATGCGCAATGTTCTTGAAAAAGAAAAAATGGAACGTGATATTATCACTATAATCACACAGGTAGAAGTGGATAAAAACGATCCAGCTTTCCAAAACCCTACCAAACCGGTTGGACCTTATTACACTCAGGAAGAAGCAGATAAATATGCTGCCGAAACCGGAGCAAAATTTGCTGCAGATCCCAGAGGCAGAGGCTTCCGTAAAGTTGTAGCTTCACCTAAACCAATGAAAATAAACAATATCCATTCTATTCAGAAACTGGCAAGAGATGGACAGATTGTAATTACGGTCGGTGGTGGTGGTATTCCTGTTTTTCATGTTGAACCTCACAAATTACAGGGAATAGATGCAGTTATTGATAAAGATTTAGCTTCTTCTTTGCTTGCTACACAGATTGGTGCTGATGAATTTTATATATTAACGGATGTCCCCAAGGTTTGTATACATTTTAACAAACCTGAAGAAAAGAGATTAGACAGAATTACCATTGCTGAAGCAAAACAATACCTTGCCGAAGGTCATTTTGCTGAAGGCAGTATGGCTCCTAAAGTAAGAGCAGCGCTCTACTTCGTTGAAAATGGTGGAAAAGAATGCATCATAACTACTGCAAGTGAATTGGGTAAAGAAAATGCAGGTACTGTTATATATAATTAAGAATTAAAAATTAGGAATTAGGAATTAGGAATTAGGAATCAGACAATCAGTTTTAAAACCTAAATTCCTAAAAACCTAAATGCCGACATCCTAATAACCAATAACCAATAACTAATTACCAATAACAATTAACAATTAACAATTATAAAAAATGGCTTTTAATTTAAAAAACAGAAATTTCCTTAAATTACTGGATTTTACTCCTCAGGAAATTAAATTCTTATTAGAATTGGCTGCTAGCTTAAAAACAGCTAAATACACAGGTACGGAACAACAAAAACTGAAAGGCAAAAACATTGCTCTTATTTTTGAAAAAGATTCCACCCGTACACGTTGTGCTTTTGAAGTGGCTGCACTGGATCAGGGTGCTCATGTTACTTATCTGGGACCTTCAGGTTCACAAATTGGTAAAAAAGAATCGATGAAAGATACGGCCCGCGTATTGGGAAGAATGTACGATGGTATCGAATACCGTGGTTACGGACAAAGTATTGTTGAAGACTTAGGCAAATATGCAGGAGTTCCGGTTTGGAATGGTTTAACTACCGAGTTCCACCCTACTCAGATTTTAGCCGACTTTTTAACCATGCAGGAACATTCAGACAAACCATTGAACAAAGTTAGTTTCTGTTATTTGGGCGATGCCAAAAACAACATGGGTAATTCCCTGATGGTAGGTGCTGCCAAAATGGGTATGGATTTCCGTGCTGCTGCCCCAAAAGCTTGCTGGCCAACCGAAGAACTGGTAGCAAAATGCCGCGAAATTGCCAAAGAAACCGGTGCTAAAATCACACTGACAGAAGATGTAGCCGAAGGCGTTAAAGGTGTCGATTTCTTATATACCGACGTTTGGGTATCGATGGGCGAACCGGCAGAAGTTTGGCAGGAAAGAATCAAATTATTGAAACCTTATCAGGTGAATATGGATGTTGTGAAAAAAACCGGCAATCCTCATGTAAAATTCTTACATTGTTTACCAGCATTCCACAACCGCGAAACCACCATGGGTGAAGATATCTTCCAGAAATATGGATTAGACGGCATGGAAGTAACCGAAGACGTTTTTGAGTCAGTTAACTCAATTGTATTCGACGAAGCAGAAAACCGTTTACACACGATTAAAGCGGTAATGGTTGCTACTTTGGGTGCTTAAACGATCTTTAAAATTTTTATTAAAAAGAGCTTATTACAGATGTAGTAGGCTCTTTTTGTTAGAATCGTTTTTTAAATGCTATTTCTATACTATGACGATACAATTTAGTATTAGCAGGGGAATCATCTGGAAACTCATTCGTTAATCTTAGATAAAAAAGATATTGAGGTATGATTGACCAATTGTTTTTGAGCCTTACTTCATAACCAACACTAGCTATAATACCGACATTCAATTTGTTAAACAGAGCTGTTGAAGTTGTATCAAAATTGCCGCCTGATCTTGATATTTTATTTCCATTCGTATTTTCTTTTATCAAATAACTAATCTCTCCACCTAAACGAAAGCGAATTTTTTTTTCAATTTTAATGTGAACTGGATAAATTTCAAGTCCAATATTATAATTATCTGCTTCAATTTGAGTTACAATTCCTGACCCTAATCCATAGTTATCCTTGTATATTTTACCTTTATAATTGTAGAATGTTAATGAAACAATTGGTAAATAAGAACTGTCTATTTTTATATCAGCGATGCTTATCCCAAAAGAATAACCATAACCGGAATTATAGGCTGAATAATACTCATCATATGCTTCTTGATGATCAAAATAAGTAGTATAACTGATTCCAGCTGAGTATTCAATACTTTGACCTTTCATGCTGGAAAAGAACAAGAAAGTAAGTAAGAAAATTAGTGTTTTTTTCATCGTTTCATTAGATTGTTAGTAAGACCTATAAGTATTAATTTTCATTCAAAGTTAAAATAAATTAGTGGGTCTACATCATTTATAATCAAATGTTTTTTTATTTTCAGCTATTATGAGAAATAATACATTGAATAGTATCGTATATTGAATAGAGTTGATTGTGAATGAGATAAGTTCTTTATATTTAGAAATCAGATCTTTAAGTTTTTAACGATATGTGCAATTATCTTTGAATTAAGATGTTCTACTTTGCTAATGAAATATACTTTGATTGAAAGTCGATTATTTAACTTTTCAAATCCATGAAAAAGACTTATTTTTACACGAAATTATTAATCCATTTTATTAAGCAAGCCAGGGATTGAAAGGAATCGATTTACAAGATCTTATTCACTGTTAATAAGCTTTTTAAGATTTATTTTATTAAAACACCCCTAAACGGTAGCATCATAAATACGCTTTTATGAATAGAATAACTCACTTACTCTTTATTATTTTTATTTTTGCAAGCTTATATTCAAAAGCTCAGGACAGACCATTAACCCCAAAATTGATAGGAAACGGTGTTTTTTTAGGTGAAACTCGACCTTTAAGAGAACTTCCTGCAGTTACGGAAGAGGAAATCGCTTTTTTGAAAGACAAGGCCTTAAGAAAAGCTGCCCGCAAAGTCATCAAAGCTAGAGAATATCCTTATGCTGCAACAGCATTACCCAGAAGCGCAGATGCTTCTTGGCAAAAATCCATGGGAAGTGAAGCAAGTCTTTCAAGAGCTCCTCTGGTTAATTTCGAAGGTCAGACTACATCTTCTTTTCCTCCTGATTGCAATGGTACTGTTGGGCCTAATCATTATATGCAAACAGTAAATACTACTTATGCTATTTATAGTAAAACGGGAACTTTACTGGCGGGACCTACCAATATGAACCTTTTGTTCAATGGTGTCTCTGGTGCAAGTTGTAATGACGGGGATCCATTGATACAATATGACGAACAGGCACAACGTTGGGTAGCAGTAGAATTTTCTTTATGCGGTGCAAACGACCTGATGCTGATGGCAGTTTCATCAAGCAGTGATCCTACCGGCACATGGTATGCATACTCATTTGATGTAGCCGATATGCCTGATTATGAAAAAATCGGGGTATGGCAGGATGGCTATTATATGGGAACAAATACAAGTTCAGGAAACGATATTTATGTTTTTGAAAGATCAAAAATGCTGACCGGAGCTGCCAATCCACAAATGGTTGCTTTTGACAATTCATGGAGACCGGGAACTGGCTTTTTATGTGTTCCTCCTTTGGACAATGATGGTATTGCAGCTCCTGCCGGTACACCGGGATTGTTTATTGCTTTCAATGATGATGCAGTTGCCGGTGGCTCTGATCAGCTTTGGATGTACGAACTGGCAGTTAACTGGACAACACCGGCCAGCTCAACATTTATAAGATCACAACAAATAGCAGTAACAGCTTTCGACAGTCAGTTTAATGCCAACTGGGATGATATCACACAACCAGGTACTCAGAAACTTGACGGAGTCCCTCAGGTTATTATGAATGCACCTCAATACAGGAATTTTGGATCTTACCAGACCATAGTGTGTTGCCATACTGTGGATGTTGATGCTACTAACCATGCAGGCATCCGTTGGTATGAACTAAGAAAAACAAGCGGCAACCCATGGACAGTAAGGCAATCCGGAACCTATGCACCTGATGCCAGTTCACGATGGATGGGAAGTATTATGTTGAATGGAAGCGGGAAAATTGGTCTGGCATATTCTATTGCAAGTTCAAGTATTTATGCCGGAATCCGCTTTTGCGGACAATCCTCAGCTGCCTATGCCAATGCAAGTGGTGTACTTGATATTCCTGAAGATATTATCCAAAACGGAACAGTTTCCCAAACTACATATAACCGCTGGGGTGATTATGCATTATTGTCCGTAGATCCTACTGACGATGAAACTTTTTGGTTTTCAAGTGAATATGTTAAAGCTGGAGGAAGTTTAAAAGGAACTAAAATTGCATCTTTCAAATTCGGAAACAACCCTCTTGTTTCAACACTTGCTGCCACTTCAGTAACTTCAGCAACGGCTGTTTTAAATGGAAACCTAAACCCCAATGGATTAGCAACAACTTATTATTTTCAATGGGGTTCAACCATCAGTTATGGAAATACTACTACATCAACTGCTGCAGGTTCAGGTACCACAGCTATTGCTGTCAGTGCAAATATTTCAGGACTTATAGCAGGTACTACCTATCATTTCAGACTCGTTGCAAGCAATAGTGATGGAACCACCAACGGATCAGATATGACATTTATACCCGGAGCTGCAAGTATAACAACAACATCCATAACAGGTATTACCACAGTTTCTGCTACATCTGGAGGCAATGTTATTACTGACGGAGGTAATGCTATCACTGCACGTGGAGTTTGCTGGAATACATCTATTAATCCAACCACATCAAATAATACAACAACAAACGGGAGTGGCTTGGGTGCTTTTAGCAGTTCAATTACCGGATTAACTACCAATACCGTTTATCATGTAAGGGCTTATGCAAGTAATTCTCTAGGAACTTCTTATGGTAATGATATTGCTTTTTCAACGCTTTGTGGAATTTTTACCTTACCATTTACCGAATCTTTTCCTTTTTCAAGCCCAACTTTACCTAACTGTTGGACGATTGTCGATAATCAGGGTAATGGACAGGTGTGGCAAATTGGTACAATTACCGATCAGTCAACTAATCCTTACCTAAACTCCCTTTATGCTTATATCAATAGTGATAGCTTGGGTAGTGGAAATTCACAGAATACAGATTTAATTACACCAACCCTAAATCTTAGTGCATTTACTTCAGTAACTTTACAGTTTAATTATTATTTTAAAAGTTTTGCAGGCTCATCAGGTAATTTATATTATAGTATAAACAATGGTAATACATGGTCGTTAATTACAAGCATTACAACAACTTCTACTTCAAATCCCACAGCTTTTAATCAAACAATTAGTGCAGTGGCTGGTCAAAGTGCTGTAAAATTCAAATGGAATTATACTGGAACATGGGGGTATTTTTGGGCAATTGATGATATAATAATTTTAGGTACAACAGGATGTACATTGCCTGCTGGTGCTGCAGCAATAAATGGTACTACAAATGTTTGTCAAGGACAAAACAATGTCGTATATACAACAGCTACTATAGCTAATGCAACATCTTATCATTGGACATTGCCTACAGGTGCAACAGGTGCAGTAAGTGCATCAGGTACAAGTAATACTATCTCATTCACTGTTAATTATGGTTCATCAGCTGTATCAGGAAATATTACAGTTAAAGGAAATAATACTTGTGGAAATGGCACAAGTTCATCACTTGCAATAACTGTTAATTTATTACCTTCTGCCGCTGGAATGATTTCTGGAAACACAACAGTTTGTCAGGGTCAAAACAATGTGGTTTATACTGTGCCCACAATAGCAAACGCAACAAGCTATATATGGGCATTACCAACAGGTGCAACAGGGACAAGTACTACCAATTCAATAACAGTTAATTATGGTACATCAGCTATTTCTGGTAATATTACTGTTAAAGGGAATAATAGTTGTGGTGATGGGGCTAGTTCTTCACTTTCATTAACTGTTAATCCATTACCGAATGCTGCTGGTGCAATTTCCGGAATATCTACTGTTTGTCAGGGACAGGATAATGTTGTTTATACAGTTCCAATTATAACAAATGCTACCAGCTATTTATGGACTTTACCTTCCGGAGGTACAGGGACAATTATTTCAAACTCAATAAATGTACATTTTTTCCCATTTGCAGTTTCAGGAAATATTACAGTAAAAGGTAATAATAGTTGTGGTAATGGTATAGCATCATCTTTAGGAATTACAGTAAATCCATTGCCTCTTTCAGCCGGTATTATTTCCGGTAAAGACACTGTTTGTCAGGGTGAAAACAATCTTGTTTATACAATACCATCAATATCAAATGCCAGCAATTATATCTGGACTTTAGCATCAGGATTTAACGGTAATTCTTCATCAAATTCTATAAATGTTAATTTCGGAACATTGGCATTATCTGATACTATTACTGTAAAAGGAAACAATAGTTGTGGAGATGGAATTTCATCAAAAAAAATTATTATTGTCCGTCCTCTTCCTGATACTGCAGGATATATATCTGGATTAACACCTGTTTCACCAGGTCAAACCAATGTAAATTATACTGTTCCTGTCATCAATAACGCAGTATCTTACGATTGGACTTTACCATCAGGAGCTTCAGGAACAAGTTCGACCAATAATATTGTTGTTAATTACAGTTCAAACGCAGCTTCGGGTAATATAACCGTAAAAGGAATAAATGCATGCGGTTCAGGTGTAACTTCTTCATCTACAATTTATGTGAATCAGTACCATAGTACTATCCGTTTAAAAGTTACAACATCTGCCAATGCATACAACGACGAAACTATTATCAGCTATGGTTATACCAGTGACCAGAGTGGTGCTGAAAAGATATTCAGTACTATTGCAGCTGCACCTAATTTATACTCTTCCAAATTAAACAAAAACTGGAGCATCAACTATCTAACGAATGTTACTCAGCATTCAACAATCCCAATAGGATTTAAACCAGGTATAAATGGGAATTATACCATAACTGCTACTATTTTGAATAGTTTTATTCCATTTACCTATATTTATCTGAGAGATTTAACTACAAACAATATTACTGAAATAAC
>CAIUKU010000511.1 GCA_903899825.1 uncultured Bacteroidales bacterium
CAATACCAGCTTCTTTCCATATATAGGTGGGTGTATCCAGCAAACCTGTCTGGAAATTATATTTCAATACATTAAAACTAGCCTTGTTATATATTTTTTCTTTGAATGGAGTTTTAGTAACAACTCCTTTTTTTGATTTTTCAAATAATATATGAATATCTATACCTGTAACAGGTTTTTCTGCTTTCAGACTTGTTACATAATAGGCATTATCAAGATAATAATTCAAAAACTGAATCTGCTCAGGATTTGTAGCGATTAAATTATCAAGGTAAGCTTTTTCGTAACATTGATACAATCTAGCATCAGGAGTTGTATTTTTTTGCTGTGCGAAAACAGCGCTGCTTAAAAATAAAGTAATAATAAACAGACATTTACCAATAAAAGTGATTGATTTTCCCATTTTTTTAATGATTTTTTAACGATTACAAAAGTATAAATAATTTTTTAAATACAATGCAGATATTCAGCAGACATTAATAAATTAATAAAAGTTGTATAGATTCATTAAATATTTTAAAATATTATCTATCGCAAACGCTTTTTATATTTAAATGTTTTGACATATTGAATTTAAAACCGGAATACTTATTGAAAAACAAGCAGTTGTTAGTAAAATAGTTGAATATCAGATTTATAAGTCATGCTATAAACAAGTTGTAAGATTTCAGTTTTTTTTATACTTTTGCACACAATGAAAAACATAAGAAATTTTTGCATCATCGCCCATATTGATCATGGGAAAAGCACGCTGGCTGACAGGTTGTTAGAGATTACTCATACGGTATCTGCGAGAGATTCGCAGGCACAGGTTTTGGATGATATGGATCTGGAGAGAGAAAGAGGTATTACCATTAAAAGCCATGCTATTCAAATGGACTATCTGCATGAGGGTACTCTTTATAAATTAAATCTTATTGACACTCCGGGGCATGTCGATTTTTCATATGAAGTATCACGTTCTATAGCTGCATGTGAAGGTGCATTATTGATAGTAGATGCTACACAGGGAATACAGGCACAAACTATTTCAAATCTTTATCTTGCATTAGATCATGATTTAGAAATTATTCCTGTTCTCAATAAAATAGATTTAGATGCAGCCATGCCTGAAGAAGTCAAAGACCAGATTGTTGACTTAATAGGATGCGACAGAGATGATATTATAGAAGCCAGTGGAAAAACCGGTTATGGAGTCGGTGATATTCTGGAAGCTATTGTTCATAGAATACCTTCTCCAAGTGGTTCAGTTGATGAACCCTTACAGGCGTTAATTTTTGATTCTGTATTTAATTCGTTCAGAGGCATTATTTCTTACTTTAGAATCATGAATGGCGAAATTAAAAAAGGTGATTTTGTAAAGTTTTTTGCTACCGGAAAAGAATACCATGCTGATGAAATAGGGGTGTTAAAACTCAAACCTGAACCAAAAGATAAATTAAGTGCCGGTGATGTAGGTTATATTATATCCGGTATTAAAACGTCTAAGGAAGTAAAAGTCGGAGATACTGTTACCCATGTTAACAGACCTTGCTTAAAAGCAATTGATGGATTTGAAAACGTTAAACCTATGGTTTTTGCTGGAGTATATCCTATAGATGCTGACGATTATGAAGAATTGCGTAGTTCTATTGAAAAACTCCAACTGAATGATGCTTCTTTAACTTTTGAACCTGAATCTTCCATGGCTTTAGGCTTTGGATTCAGATGCGGGTTTTTGGGTTTATTACACATGGAAATCATTCAGGAAAGATTGGACAGAGAGTTTAATATGGATGTTATCACTACTGTACCCAACGTTTCGTATAAAGCATATACTACTAAAGGTGAAATGATTGAAGTACACAATCCTTCCAGTTTACCTGATCCCAATCACCTGGAACATATCGAAGAACCCTATATTACTGCTCATATCATTACAAAATCAGAATACCTTGGCGGCATTATGACTTTATGTATTGAAAAGCGCGGTGTTATGAAAAATCAGGTTTATTTGACTTCTGACAGAATTGAAATCACTTTTGAATTGCCTTTAGGGGAGATTGTGATTGATTTTTACGATAAGTTAAAAAGTATTTCCAAAGGATATGCATCTTTCGATTATTTCCAATCGGGTTATAAACCTGCAAAACTAATAAGATTAGAAATCCTGTTAAATGCAGAACCTGTCGATGCATTATCTACCCTTATCCATCATGATAATGCCTATAGTTTTGGAAAAAGAATATGTGAAAAATTAAAAGAATTAATTCCACGACAACAATTTGATATTGCTATTCAGGCAGCCATTGGTTCTAAAATAATTTCAAGAGAAACCGTTAAAGCGGTTAGAAAAGATGTTACTGCCAAATGTTATGGTGGTGATATTACCCGTAAACGTAAGTTATTGGACAAACAAAAGAAAGGGAAAAAACGTATGCGTCAGGTTGGGAATGTAGAAGTACCGCAATCGGCGTTTTTAGCAGTCTTAAAACTTGATTAATGGCTATTAGTTTATAAAGTTTATAAAGTAAATTTTTTTTAGTCATTTCGATCTTGCTTCATCTAAGTGAAAAATTAAAATGAAATATGGATTCTTAACATTAGCAATAGTCTCTCACTTTAAGTATGAAGGTATTTGAAAAGGATGGGGTCTTTATTTAATACAAGCAAATTTAATTACATACTATACTAAATAAAAAAAGCAGTATTCTTTTAATACTGCTTTTTAAAGTCGGAGAGATGAGACTCGAACTCACGACCTCTTGCCCCCCAGACAAGTACGCTAGCCAACTGCGCTACTCCCCGATTTATGCTGCAAAATTAGTTAAAATTTTAACTAATCAAAATTTTACATTCATATTATGGTCTGTAAATTTAGAATTTATTTTAATTTCGCAGTCAGAAATTCAATTTGAAGCGAATAAAATAAAAAGTATAAAAAATATCTGATTGATTAATAATGGTTTGACTAAATAATTTGTCTTAAGAATTTTAAATCAAACCATTACCTTCATAAATTGATTTTGAAAAACAATAATATTTAAATAAGAATCATATCCATGCTTTTTAAAGATATCGTCGGACATAAAGAAGTTATTAATAAACTCATACAAACTGTAGCAGATAACAGGGTGAGTCATGCTCAACTCATTTTAGGTCCTGAAGGTTCCGGAAAACTGGCACTGGCTATTGCTTACAGCCGTTATTTAAATTGTGAAAACAAGCAATTTTTTGGAGAAAATCATCCTTCAGGAATTACAGGAGACAGTTGTGGTAAATGTCGTTCATGCGTGAAATTCAATAAATTAATTCATCCTGATCTCCATTTTGTATTTCCAAATGCAACAACCAAAAAAGTTCCAAAGAATAATTTCAGTGACAATTTTTTAGCAGAGTGGAGAGAATTCCTGATTGAAAAAAGCTTTTATGTTAATCAGAACCAATGGTTTGAAAAACTTGGCATCGAGAACAAACAGGGAGCTATCAATGTACGTGATTGTAATGAGATCAATAGGATTCTTAGTTTTAAAACCTATGAATCTGAATACAAAATTATGATTATTTGGATGGTGGAAAAATTGAATCACGCAGCAGCTCCTAAAATATTAAAGATACTGGAAGAACCACCCGAAAAAACATTGTTTTTATTGATTTCTGAAAATCACGATCAAATATTACCAACCATATTATCAAGGACGCAATTGATAAAATTATTGAAGATAAGTGATGAGGAAATAATTGAAAATCTGATAAAAACGTATAATATTGATGATGAAACCGCTCAGTTTATCGGCATTCATGCTGATGGTAGCTATTCAGAAGCATTAAGACTTCTTAATAAAACAGAAGATGAAAAATTTAATACAGATCTATTAATGAACTGGTTAAGAGGATGTTATAAAGGCTCTGCAAACGAAATCATTACTAAAAGTGGAACTGTAGAAGGTTTAAATTCATTGGTTTCCACATTGGCTAAGATTGGCAGAGAGAAACAAAAAGATTTTTTAAACTATGTGTTAAAGATTTCAAGATATTGTGTATTGATCAATTTTAACCAAACTTCATTGGTAAAACTTTCGGTTGATGAGTCAAAGTTTATTGCTAACTTTTACAAATTTATTAATTCTCAAAATATTATTGCTGTATCAGAAGAATTGAATAAAGCCATCTATCATATCGAACGCAATGCAAACCCCAATATTTTATTTATGGATTTGTCATTTAAAATGCATAAATTATTGAACAATAAAACTTAAAAAGTATTGTTTTTAAAACAATGCAGTTTTAATAAACTGCATATATTTATTAACTTTAAAAATGCTACTTTTGTACTTTGATAAATATAATATATGGAAGAAATAAATAACAAAAATATAAACGACAGTTTTAATACAAGAGGCTGTTGTCATCCCCTCAAAAATCAGGAAAAGTGTGATGTGATTACATCTCATAAATGCAGCAAACTTGATGCCTACAATTGGTTAAAAAACATTGAACAACCAGGATCTTACAAAGCTTTCGATTGTATTGAGGTAAGGTTTAAAAACAGCAGGAAAGAATTTTTTAGAATTACAGATGACACAGAATATGTTGAGGGCGAAATTGTAGCAGTTGAAGGAGTTCCCGGTCATGATATTGGAATTGTATCCTTAACAGGTGAAGCAACCAGGCTTCAGATGCTGAAAAAGAATATCAATCCCCTTATTGATACTATTAAAAAAGTATACCGTAAAGCTAAAACAACCGATATTGAGAAATGGATTATTGCAGTTGAAAATGAAGACAAAACGATGGTGAAAGCCAAAAAAATTGCTTCAGAACATAAATTGAATTTAAAACTAAATGATGTCGAATATCAGGGTGATAATACCAAAGCAGTTTTCTATTATACTGCTGACGATAGGGTTGATTTTAGAATGTTGATTAAAACCCTGGCCGATGAATTTAAGGTTAGGATAGAAATGCGACAAATTGGTGTTCGCCAGGAGGCAAGCCGTTTAGGTGGTATTGGTGTATGTGGACGAGAACTATGTTGTTCAACTTGGCTTACAAATTTTAAATCAGTAAGTACCAATGCAGCAAGGGTTCAGCAATTGTCAATGAATCCTCAGAAATTAGCCGGTCAATGCAGCAAATTAAAATGTTGTCTTAATTATGAAAGTGATTCATATGCTGATGCATTGAAAGAATTTCCATCCACTGATTTTGTATTGAAAACCACCAAAGGTGATGGTATTTTTAATAAAATGGATGTCTATAAAAAGACGATATGGTATAACTATGCCAATGATTACTCAAACTTTTTTGAAATTCCAATTGATAAAGTGAAAGAAATTATCAAGATCAATCAAAAAGGTGGAAAAGTACCAAAATTAGATGACTATACAATAAAGAAAGAAACCAAAAAAGATTTTGAGAATTTTATTGGTCAGGATGATTTAACAAGATTTGATTAATATACA
>CAIUKU010000512.1 GCA_903899825.1 uncultured Bacteroidales bacterium
AAATCTTCTATCTGCAAACTTAATTTTTCCTCAGTTTTCTTTTCTGTATTTTCATTTGAATTGGACTCAATTACTTTATCGTTATTTTTGCCCTTTAATTCATTCATATCCCAGTCAAAATAAGTATAAACTTTCAGGACATTTTGAAATTTCATTGAATTATTTAAAATGCCTGTATAAAAAGAAGTCTCACTAACTCCCATTATCTGAGCAATCTTTTTTTGTTCAACCTTCTGTTTTCTAATTCGTTCCTTGAATATTTCTGTCCACATTTTATTTAGACTAATAATAAATTAAGCATAAACTTAAAATAAATTTACAAAACTTAACTTATCCTTATTTTATGTTGTATATTTGTTCTTTAATTGTACTACAAAAGTAATATAAAAACGATATAAAAACAATATAAAAAAACAATGACAAAAGAAAATCTCGAAGAATTAAAGAAGCGTTTGCCTGCAAAGTGGGCTAAGCATTTATCGTTAAAAACAGGCTTCGCCAAAGTAACTATTTTAAAAGTCATGAGTGGCGATTATGACAATGATATAATATTTGATGCAGCCATTGAATTAGCTGAGGAAAATGAAAGAAAAAACATTTTAAGACAATCTAAAATTGATATATTATGCAACTCCCGTCAGGAATAGAAAACGGATTCGGAATCTATAAAAATGACAACGGCGAAGTAGAAGCTGTTGTTATTGGAAATAGAATGGATTATTTTGAATTGCCTAGTAATCTGAGAGAGCCTTTTCAGGCTGAATTAATAGCGGACATTCCTGCTCAGAAATGCTTACAGGAAATGAAAATAGTAGATGCAGACCAAATGGAATATAAATTTGTTGGCTGCAGATACGGAATTTCTGATTTTATCTCCGATTCAACTGAACATAAAAACCTTCCGGATGCACCCTGCTGCAGTGACATAAAAAGTTGTCCTGGTTTTAATATTATATGTAAAGTTCCGGCAGGAAAGAATGGCACATTGAGCAGGCAGGAGTATTTAATAGTTACCCTTGTCAGCAAAGGTAAACTGGATAAAGAAATTGCTAGTGAATTGGGTATAGAAGTGAGTACTACCCGTACACATCTGGCTCGTATCCGTGAGAAATTATGTGTAAATAACCGGATTGAAATAGCTTTTTGGGCCATGAAAAAGGGTATTGTATGATTTCCGACATTGAAGCATTATCTGAACAGGATAAAAAATACATTGAAAATGGTGGTGTAATTATTCGTCCGAAAGGATTGTTGGAGATTGAATGCATTACAAAGGCTGTTCCTTATTGGCATATACATTCTGCTACCAAAATATTTGAAGATATGTATACCAGGGATGTATTTTTTAAAAAAATGCTGGCTTTTGCCGATTACAAAGAATATAAGCAATAAAGATATTAAAGAAGTGTTCCCCAACACACAAATAAAAAAACCTGGATGCGCTATATTGATCAGGATAAAATCTACCAGGAAACCAGTCAGGGATTGTATATTTTCCAATATTACTTTCCCGAACTGGATTTTAATGACTCAAAGCTTTTTGTAAAGCTGAGGCTTGAAGAGAAAACTGCCTCTGCAAAAATAACAAGCTTTGATAATTACTGGCGTATTACAGATTTTGGCAGGCAAGACGAAATCAATGGCATGAAAGCCATTGATTTCGTCATCTGGAAAGAGAATATTTTATATTATGATGCATTACTTTTTATTGAAAGCGTAATTATTAATAGAGAAGTTGGTGGAAGTAATTACGAACCTTTACAACATCGTCCCGCTTATGAAATGCGGGAAATGACCCCAGAAGATACTAAAAAAGAATACAAATTTATCTATAAAGAGAAAGTTGAAGACACCGACTTAGCAGCCATCGGAAAGTATGTCGATGAAGATGCATTAAAATATTTTAATTGCCGTTGTGTGGAAAGCTACACTTATTGTGCTACCAGTAAGAAATTAAATAAAGATGTAGTACATATATTTAAAGCCACCAAAGATTATCCCATTTTCATTTTCGATTACGGTATTTTTAAAAAGATGTACAAGCCCCATGAGTTGGAGAAGAAACATCGTTTTCAATACATTGGAGAAAAACCCAAAAATTACATTTATGGTTTGGAGCAGTTGAAGCAATGTGACAATGAATTTGTGAATGAAGATGAAGATGAAAATGCAATAAAAAGACCCAAGGATAAGCCTGAAGCTGTCGTAATTGATGTATTTAGATGTAGTGGAGAAAGTGATGCATTGAACTTACATGCATTAGGATTTCATGTTTATTGGCTCAATTCTGAAAGTGAAGATTTTAATTATAAGAAATTTAAGGAAGTTGATGAGTTGTGTGAGAATCATTACCAGATTATGGATCTGGATGCTACCGGCAGAGAACAGTCCTTGAAAAATGCATTG
>CAIUKU010000513.1 GCA_903899825.1 uncultured Bacteroidales bacterium
CATTTTCCATTGCTTTTTAAATAAATTAGTTTTACTACAAATAAATTTTTATTTTATTGATATTCTGTGAGTTTAAATAATAAAAACTTATATTAGAATAAAAAACGCTGTAATTGCTTTTTTAATAGTTTAGTGTAAGGTTTAAAAGTGTACTTTTGCAAATTCAAATAAAGAGTACAAAAAAAATATTATTATGCAGAATATCAGGAACATTGCTATTATAGCCCACTTTGACCATGGAAAAACTACACTTGTTGATAGAATTTTACATCAGGTTAAACTTTTCAGAGACAATCAGGCGATGGGAGATTTAATTCTAGACAGCAATGATTTAGAACGTGAAAGAGGTATTACTATTTTATCTAAAAATGTATCAGTTCGTTATAAAGGATTTAAAATTAATATTATAGATACACCTGGTCACAGTGATTTTGGTGGTGAAGTAGAAAGAGTATTAAATATGGCTGATGGCGTTTTGCTTTTGGTAGATGCTTTTGAAGGTCCTATGCCTCAAACTCGTTTTGTTTTACAAAAAGCATTGGCATTAAACTTAAAACCAATTGTTGTTATTAATAAAGTTGACAAACCAAATTGCGATCCAGCATTAACGCATGAGGCTGTTTTCGATTTAATGTTCAATTTAGATGCAACAGAAGACCAATTGAATTTTCCAACTGTTTATGGTTCTTCTAAAGAAGGCTGGATGTCATCAGACTGGAAAACCCCAACTACTGATGTTACTTATTTGTTAGATACAATCATTGAGTATATTCCCGAACCTATTTATGAACATGGTAGTTTACAAATGCAGATCACATCTTTAGATTACTCTTCATATGTAGGAAGAATAGCAGTGGGAAGACTTTCAAGAGGACTTTTGAAGTCAGGGATGAATGTTTCGTTGGTAAAACGGGATGGTTCCATTTTGAAGTCTAAAATAAAAGAACTTTATGTTTTTGAAGGACTTGGTAAAGAAAAAATAAAGGAAGAAATATTCCCCGGCGAAATATGTGCAATTCTTGGATTGGATGATTTTGAAATTGGAGATACTGTTGCTGATTTTGAAAACCCTGTCGCTTTGATACCAATTGCCATTGATGAACCTACAATGAGCATGTTTTTCACTATTAATAATTCGCCTTTTTTTGGGAAAGAAGGTAAATTTGTAACTTCCCGTCATTTACGTGATAGACTATTTAAAGAGCTCGAAAAAAATCTTGCTTTACGTGTTGAAGAAACCAATTCACCGGATGCATACATTGTTTTCGGACGTGGAATATTGCACTTATCCATTTTAATAGAAACAATGCGTCGCGAAGGATATGAATTACAGGTCGGTCAGCCACGTGTTATATTAAAAGAAGTTAATGGAGTGAAATGTGAACCTATTGAATTCTTAACAGTTCATGCTCCTGAAGCTTCAGCCGGCAAGGTAATCGAACTCGTCAGCCAGAGAAAAGGTGAAATTGTTCAGATTGAAACTAAAACAGACCGTTTACATTTAGAATTTGCGATACCTTCAAGAGGAATTATTGGTTTAAGAAGTACTGTTTTAACATTAACTGAAGGTGAAGCCATTATGGCGCATCGTTTCAAGGCATTTGAACCCTGGAAAGGAGATATTCCTACTAAACGCAATGGATCTTTGATTGCAATGGAATCAGGCACTGCCATTCCTTACGCAATTGATAAATTACAGGATAGAGGTAGCTTCTTTGTGAATCCAGGTGAACCTATTTATGCAGGTCAGGTAATCGGTGAACACATTCGTCAGGATGATCTTGTTATAAATATTACAAAAACCAAGAAATTAACCAATATGCGTGCATCTGGTTCAGATGATAAAGTTTCAATAGTTCCTGCTACAAAATATTCGCTGGAAGAATATATGGAGTTTATTATCGGTGATGAGTACCTTGAAATTACACCTTTATCTTTGCGATTAAGAAAAATACTTTTAGACGAAAATGACCGTAAACGACAGAAAAAAAGCGAGTAATATGCAATAAGACTTACAAATACTATATAAAAGGATGGGTAACTGAACTGAAATGAACTCCATCCTTTTTATTTTGAATTCTTACTGTTTTTATTTCTAAATACAAAAGTATTATCAAACATATCTACCACAATTTTATGATCAGGTAAAATTTTTCCGGCTAAAATCAATTTTGACAATTCGTTGAGGATTTTTCGTTGTATTACTCTTTTTAATGGACGGGCTCCATATTGAGGATCATATCCCAGTTCTGTCAGATATTCTATCGCATATTCAGTTGCTTCGATTTGTATGTTATTTTTACTCAACAATTCACTGAGTAATCTGAATTGTAAGAATACAATTTCTCTGATTTCATTTTTTGAAAGTGGCGTAAACATTATAATTTCATCAATTCGGTTTAAAAACTCCGGGCGAATTGTAGCTTTTACTAAATCCATAACATCAAGCCTTATTTTTTTCAACTCTTTTTCTCTGTTAAATTCCGTAATATGGCTAATTCCTTCCTGAATTAAGTTAGAACCTAAATTTGAAGTCATGATAATAATAGTATTCTTAAAATCAGCAGTTCTACCTTTATTATCAGTAAGTCTTCCTTCATCCAGTACCTGCAGTAGAATATTAAACACATCAGGATGTGCTTTTTCAATTTCATCCAGTAATACAACAGAATAAGGCTTTCTCCTGACAGCTTCTGTTAACTGTCCACTTTCTTCGTATCCCACATAACCCGGAGGTGCACCAATTAAACGAGATACAGTATGTCGTTCCTGATACTCTGACATATCGATTCTAAGTAAAGCATTTTCATCATTAAATAAAAATTCTGCCAAAGCTTTGGCCAATTCTGTTTTTCCTATACCTGTACTTCCCAGAAAAATAAACGATCCAATAGGTCTTTTTATATCCTGAAGACCAGCACGACTTCGGCGAATGGCATCTGATATTGCTTCAATAGCATCGTCCTGTCCAATCACTCTTTTATGCAATTCTTTTTCCAGGGTCAACAATTTTTCTCTTTCACTTTGGAGCATTCTGATAACAGGAATACCTGTCCAACGTGAAACAATCTGTGCAATGTCTTCACTATCTACTTCCTCTTTAATCATTGCTTTGTCAATCTGAAGAGATGATAAACTTTTTTTAAAAAGAACAACATCTTTCTCTGCTTCTTTTATTTTACCGTATCTTATCTCAGCTACTTTTCCATAATCACCTGATCTTTCAGCCTGTTCAGCATCATATTTAAAGTTTTCAATCTCTTTTATTTTTTGTTGAATTTTTTCACCCATTCTTTCTCAGCTAACCATTTAGATTTCAATTGATTCCTGTCTTCATTCAGATTGGCAATTTCTTCATTCAGTTGTGTTAGTTTTGGAATATCGTTTTCTCTCTTAATGGCTTCTCGTTCAATTTCTAATTGTCTTATTCTACGCTCTTTTTCATCCAATTCTTCAGGAACTGAATTGATTTCCATTCTTAATCTGGCAGATGCTTCATCAATTAAATCAATGGCTTTATCTGGTAAAAACCGATCGCTGATGTATCTTTGAGATAGCTCAACTGCTGCTATAATGGCTTCATCTTTAATTCTGACTTTATGATGTATTTCATAGCGTTCTTTTAAACCACGAAGTATCGAAATAGCATCCAGCGCATCTGGTTCATCTATCAGAACTACCTGAAAACGGCGTTCGAGTGCTTTGTCTTTTTCAAAATACCGTTGATACTCTTTAATGGTAGTTGCACCAATTGCACGTAATTCGCCTCTTGCCAATGCCGGTTTCAGAATATTTGCTGCATCCATAGCTCCTTCACCTGAAGCACCAGCACCCACCAATGTGTGAATTTCGTCAATAAATAAAATAACTTCTCCCTCAGCTGTAACCACTTCTTTAATAAGACTTTTCAAGCGTTCTTCAAATTCGCCTTTAAATTTAGCACCTGCAATCAGAGCACCCATATCCAGTGAAAATATTTGTTTTGATTTCAGATTTTCAGGTACATCACCATTTACTACACGATGTGCCAAGCCTTCTGCAATAGCTGTTTTTCCAACTCCGGCTTCACCTATAAGTATTGGATTGTTCTTGGTTCTTCTCGATAATATCTGCAGTACTCTTCTAATTTCTTCATCCCTTCCGATTACTGGATCTAATTTTGCTGTTCTTGCTAGTATATTGAGATTTCTGGCATATTTATTCAAAGCATTATAGTTGTTTTCAGCCGTTTGGCTATTACTATTTCCTCCCTTCCGTAATTCTTTGATGGCTTTTTTTAATTCTTTTTCGCTAACACCACTGTCTTTTAATAGTTGGCCAGCAATATCCTTAGCATTTAAAATGCCTAATAATAAATGTTCAATGGCTATATATTCATCTCCAAATTCAATAAGATATTTATTGGCAGTGATGAATACCTGATTCACATCATTGCTTAAAAAGGGATTTACTCCATTTACTTTTGGTAAAGAAGCTATGATTTTATCCAGGGCTTGAATAAAAACAACAGTATTCAAATTCATTTTTTTTAACAAAAAAGGGACCAGTGTTTCGTCGACATTCATCATTCCTTTAAGAAGATGAATATTTTCAATATACTGATTTTGATGAGATATCGCAATATCAATTGCTTTTTGTACAGCTTCCTGCGACCTGATGGTAAAATTATTAAAGTTCATCGTTTGCAATTTTTTTTTGACATTGCAAACATAATACCAATTATAATTTTAATAAAAGAAATGACTAAATGTCAGTAGTATTTTAAGTAAGTGACGAAATGACAGAATTATTATTTAGGAAACTAAATAAAATTAGAAAGCAATATCTAACAATTATTAAATGAAAACATTATGGAAAACAATAAAAATAATCATCCCTAATTTAAACTACATTTACTTCCATTTCTAATTCTACACCAAACAAACCCTTAACTGCAATTTGAACGGCTTTAGCAAGAGCAATGATCTCTTTTCCAGTGGCATCACCCTTATTGATTAGTACCAATGCCTGTTTGTGATGAACAGCAGCATTTCCAAGAGATTTACCTTTCCATCCGCTTTTTTCTATCAACCAACCAGCTGCTAATTTATAGTCCTCGCCCGAAGGAAAAGCTCTTATTTTGGGATATTCATGTAATAATTCATTGTATTTTTCTTTACTGACCAATGGATTTTTAAAAAAACTACCCGCATTTCCTGTAAATGAAGGATCAGGTAACTTACGACGGCGTATATTTTTAATAGCATTGCTAATATTTTCGAGACTGGGTGAAACGAACATATTTTCTAGTTCTTTCAAAATATCGCCATAATGAGTGATAAGGATAGGTTTTTTTGAAAATTTGAATGTTACTGCTGTTATAATATATTTATTTTTAGCTTCTTGTTTAAAAATACTGTTACGATATGCAAATTTACATTCTTCATTACTCAATTCTGTCATTTTGCCGTCTTCAATACTTAAAACTTCAACACTTTCTATACAATCTTTTACTTCTACTCCATAGGCTCCTATATTTTGAACAGGTGAAGTACCTACAATGCCTGGTATTAAAGCCAAATTTTCAATACCGCTCCAATTATTCATTATGCAGTAATCTACAAAAGCATCCCAAACTTCTCCTGCTTGTACTTTCAAAAAAACATGGTCAGCATCTACTGCGATGATTTCTTTACCTTTATTATTTATTTTTAAGACAATTCCATCAAAATCTTTGGTAAAAAGAATGTTGCTGCCACCTCCGAGCAAAAGAAATGGATTTTCTTTAAAAATTTTTGATTGAACGATTTCCTGAATTTCATTTAAAGAATTCAATTCTACAAAATATTTTGCTATAGCCTGAATACCAAATGTATTCAGTTTTTTCAACAGATAGTTTTCTTTAATTTGCATAGGTTATAAATAAACGTCAAAGTTATGAATAATTTTGACGTAAAATTTTTAAAGAAAAGCTATTTTCTTTCTTTAGTTGTTGTTATAATTAAATAAATTTGCATAATCATTTAAAGTAAAACAATAGAAAATGAATAATTTTGAATTTTACAATCCAGTAAAAATAATATTTGGCAAAGACCAATTAAAAAAACTTCCTTCACAAATACCAAGTGGACAAAAAATTATGATGATTATGGCGGCAGGCAGGCTGCGGCTCAGCAAGACATGAGCATTGACAAGACCATGCTATTGAAGTACGATCTTAAAGTAGGGGTCGATGAAACGAATCAATCGATTTTTGGGAGAATGACTGAAGAAGAGAGGGTC
>CAIUKU010000514.1 GCA_903899825.1 uncultured Bacteroidales bacterium
ATGCTGAATTCTGGTATTCTTTTGTTTTAGCTAAGGATAAAACTGAAGAATATCCTTTAAGCGGATTTTATCATGCTGAAATGAATAAATACAATGGTAAATACGGGCTTGCCATTCGTAATTATAAATACTATTATAATAAAAATAAAGAAAAGAAAGATTATTATACGCTTAAAGCATTACAGGAAATAAATTCGTGCAACTGGGCATCTGAAAAAATAGTGGATACAGTTGCTGTTGAAATTACGCACCTGGGAAAGAATATTAATACGCCTTATTCAGAATTTGGTGCACAACAATGGGGAGATTCCATACTGGTGTATTCTTCGCTTAGGAAAGTTGTTGACAATGAATTTGAAAGCTTTCTGCCCGAAGCTTATTTGTCAAAAGTATATTTCTCATGGATTTCAGTAGCAGGCTTTTCATCCGGACGCGAAATCAAGGGTAAAATAAACAGTGATGAAACTCATACAGCCAATATGAGTATTGACAATAAAATAAAGTCTGCATATTTCACCCGTTGTAGTAAGAACGAATCTTCTGAAATGAATTGTTCTATTTATGTAAGTGAATTCAAAAACGGAAGCTGGGGAAAAGCCAGAAAATTAAGTGAAAATATTAATTCAAAGGCTTATACATCCACTCAGCCAACAATTTCATACAACAATGGGAATGAAATACTGTATTTTTCAAGCAATCGCCCGGGTGGTTTTGGTCAGATGGATATCTGGTATTCCATAAACAACAATGGAACCTTTCAACAGGCTGTAAACCTTGGAAGCAGAATTAATACTCCCGGTAATGAGATATCACCTTTTTATGATGACAAACAGCAAAAGCTGTATTTTAGCTCCGATTGGCATTTTGGTTTTGGAGGCTATGATATTATTGCTACCAATGGCAGTTTAAATCAGTGGACAGCTCCTGAAAATCTTGGATTTCCGGTCAATACAAGCTGTAATGATTTGTATTTTACTGTAAATGATACACCTGATGAAGGCTTTTTTACTTCAAACCGTAAAGGTTCCTATTATATCAAAGGAGAAACCTGTTGTAATGACATTTATGCATATAAATTTGCAGAAAAAAAAATCGTTGCTGAGAATACTCCAATTATTAAAAAAGACAGCGTAACTATTGAAGAAAGTATTAAAAAATTACTTCCCTTAACTTTGTACTTTCATAATGATGAACCACCTCCGAATCATCTCATCAGCAGTACTGACAAAAATTACAAACAATGTCTGGCTGACTATTATGCCATGAAAAACTTATATAAAGCTGAATATTCCAAAGGATTAAAGAATGAGGAATATCAAAAAGCTATCAATGATATCGATTCTTTTTTTATGAATGATGTTAGCAATGGTTTTAAATCGCTGGAGTTGTTTGCATCTCTTTTGTTGCGAGATTTACAAAAGGGAAACGAAATAAGAATTACAGTAAAAGGCTTTGCCAGTCCGTTGAATACTGAAGAATACAATGTAAACCTTAGTAAAAGACGTATTGCAAGTTTGCAAAATTACCTGAAGGAGTATAGGGGAGGCGTTTTATTACCTTATATATCAGATAGCAACAATATAAAAGGAAAGCTGATCATCTATGAAGAAGCATTAGGCAAAACCATGGCAAATAAAACAGTAAGTGATAACCCTAATGATATCAGGAATTCTATTTATAGCAAGGCTGCAGCTATGGAACGCAAAATTCAGATTTTGTATTATGATTATGCCGCTGTACAGGCCATTGATTCCACACCGGTACTCAGATTTATTTCAGATTCAATCAATTATGGTAAATTAAACCGTCAGGGCGAAAATGCCTTTAGCATACGGTTTAGAAATGAAGGCAACTATCCTTTCAGCATAAGCAATATCAATGCTGATTGTGAATGTATAAAGTTTTACTATGATGAAACAGCTGTATTACCAGGCAAAGAAGGTGTTTTCAGGATTCTCATTTTAAACACTGAAACGAATAAAGCCAAACAAAAACAACTACTGACAATTACACTTACTCCTTTTAATATAAAGTACAGTATTCCAATATATTATGAATAATCTATTGGAACTAAATAGTTTGTTAGTTATATATTATTTAATTCATTCCAAAAGTCATTGGCGATTAAATCACGGTTGAAATTGGATGCCACATACTGATATCCGTTTTCTCCTAAAGTTTTGCAAATTTCAGGGTGATTGAATAAATAGCTTATTTTTTCAGTTAAGTTATGAGCATTTTCAGGCTCAAAAAACAATCCGCATTTACCTTCATCGATAAATAATTCTTTGGCTTCACCTTCAACACCTAATAAAACGGGTTTTTTCAGGGCAAGTGTTTCGAAAATTTTAGAAGGGATTGCACCTTTAAATAAATCCAGTTTTCGCAATGGGATGATGGCTGCATCGGTAGAAATTAATATATTTTGCATCTGGTGTTTGGGAACCACCTCAAAGAAAAAAACATTGCTTAATTGATAATCATTACTTAATTTTTGAAGTTTCTCTTTTTCCGGGCCACTTCCCAGAAAAATAAATTTAATTTTTGATTGATCAGTGAAATTTTTTGCTGCATTCAGAATAACTTCTAATCCTTGTGCATAACCCATTATACCTGCGTAAATTAACAGAAAATCTGTATTTTCAAATCCATTTTCTTCCCGCCAGTTTGAAACACTAATTTTGTTTGTATTGTAATAATTAATATCAACGCCATTTTTAAGCCAATATACTTTTTTAGAAGGGAAACGCGATGAAATATTAGCACAAATACCCTGAGTTTGACCTGTTACCAATTTTGCTTTTTTATAGCAAAACTCTTCAAGATACGTAGATAATTTCAGCATGGTTTTGTTCGTTACAAGACCTAATTTTTCTGCACTTTCAGGCCAAAGATCAGAAACGTTGAAAACCAGTTTCGCCTTTTTAGATTTTGATAGCAGATAAGCAGTAATTCCTAAAAATAAAGGAGGTGATTCTACCATCAATATATCTTGCTTATTAATTTTAAAAAGCCCGATTAGCAATGATGTAATGACAAACGAAAAATAATTTAACAGACGGCTTACAATAGCTTTACTTTTACTCACATAAATCCAAGCACGATGGACTTTCATCGTATTCATTTCATCACAACAGTAGAATTTACCTTTGTATGCTGTATGTATTTCCATCTTTGGATAATTTGGCATGGCTGTAAGAATGGTGATTTCAACACCTTTTTCCTGTAAACGGACAGCCAGCTCGAAAAGTCGGTTTTGAGGTGCCCCAACTTCAGGCGGAAAATATTGCGTGAGTATCAGTAATTTCATTTTGAATTATTTAAGATGGATACTTCATCAAGAAATATTTTAATTGAATTTGAAAAGATGGCTTTTTCAGAAATAATACCTCTGTTTATCTCCATAATTTCCTTGCTCCTGGCTAATATTTCTAAATTGAATGGTTCATTAACGGTTGTAAGAATAATTCCATTTTTCCCGTTTTCTATCCATTCTCTATTGGCAGCTATGTCGGAAACAACAGGAATACATCCCCATGCCATGGCTTCTAACAATGAAACTGAAGTAGCATCTGAAGTAGGAAGTGAATAATAAAATCCAGCTTGTTTATAGATGGCTGATTGTTCCACTTGTGTCAGAAATCCTCTGAAATCAACGACATCTATGATATTTAATTCATTACACAATGCCATCAGCTTAGATTTGGCTTCACCTTCGTTTGCAATAATTAGTCTTGCTTCTTTATTTTTTAAATGAATACCTGCAAAGTGATGTATTATTGTATCAATATTGTAATTTGAACTTAGAATTCTGTTTGAGAAAAAGAGATTGTAATCCTTGTCATTGAATGAAACCTCTGGCATTTGCTCGAGACCGAAAGTGAAGGTCAGAACTTTGGTTTTGCTTAGACTTTCTATTTTATCAGTCATTACTATTGCATCGGAAGTTACAATATCTGAGCTGTTTAAAATAAATTTCGTGATATTTCTGTATACGGCATTTTTATAGGGGGTTAGCAAAATATCGCTTCCCCATGCTGAAGCAATTAATATATAACTGCCTCCAAAAAATCGTTTTATGATGGCTGCAAGCAGTCCATGACTGGTAATATAATGTGCATTTACAATATCAGGTTTTATTTTTTGAATAATCTTATTTACAGTGAATAAATGTTTAAGAATATTGACATTTCCACCTCCTGAATTAACGGTAAGATGGAGTGAATGACATTTGCTTCTGTCAATGATATCATAGAGATCTTTATGGATATCTGTTGAAGAAATTACATAAACATCACATAGTGGGGCTAATGCTTTAATCCATTTAATTAAATGTACACTTAAGGCATTGCCGAAAATGATATATTTAGTAGCTTTATTTATGTCCATAAATTATCAATAATTACACCTAATTTTTCAACCTGAAATTTTCGATGAAGTGCTTTGATTTGTTCCTGATTATAAGGAGGCAATTCTTTCTTTTCCCATAAATGATAAGCATATAAAATGGATGCAATGGCATCATCTACTGAGTCCCATTCAGCTACTTTACCAGCAGCTGTTTCACGTATAAGCTGAGCAGCAACATCATCTGAGTCAATAAGCGGAATAACGGTACGCATTACTCCCAAATAATCGAATATTTTACCGGAAAAAACACCTTTATTTTCGCCCTTTGGCAAAACGAGAAGCAAGGCATCGGAATTGCGCATCATCTCAATTGCTTCATGGTAAGGCACTTTATCTTTGATATGAATCAGATTTTTTAAAGTATGTGGTATTGAAACAGCACCACCCACTCCAATGAAATCAACCTTGAAATGAATCATTAATCCTTTATCAATAATTTTTTCCAGTGCTTTATAGAAAATACCGGGATTCCTGTTACCATAAAAATTGCCAACATAGGAAATTGTAAAAATCTTATTAAAATTGCCATTATTTCCACTTTCGAAATCAAAACCATTGCGGATTTCATGGGTAATAATATCTTTATTGGAGTTATTGGATTTTAAAAAATCTAAAATAGGCGCTGAAACAGAGGTGATTGCATCCGCATTATTAATAATGATCTCTTCAAGCTGCTTCTTTTGCTGTTGGTTCCAAAAGCTTGTTTTGCTTGAATTATTGCTCACACCATCTCTTAAATCGGCTATCCATTTCAATGCAGGGTATTTTTGCTTTATTTTAGCGGCAACTATTGTGGGTGAAGATGTAGGATAACTGCTGATAATAACTGTATTTTCAGGAATTGAAATGGTTCTTCCAATAATTTGAAAAACATTTTTTTCCCAAGATAAATTATCGTTAAATCCAAAACTATTTAACAACGTATTCCAGGCAGCACGCAGCTTATGAATGATGAAGGGATATTTTTTTGAAAAACCGGCTCTTTGAATAAATTGCTTGTTAGGTACATAGATGATTTTAACACCGGGCAATGTAATTTCATTTTTTAAATTGGCTGATTGGAGGCAAACCACTGTAATATTATATTTTGATGCATCCAGGTATTTTGCAAAAGCTAAAATACGGTTAGAAGCTACAGATATTATCGGAGGGAAATAAACCGAAACTATAATGATATGTTTTTTTTCTACCATGTTTTATTTAATCTTGTCTATTTCTATGAGTAGTATTGATTAGTTTTTGCATTGACTGAATTAAGTCATCCAACACATTTTTCTTATTCAGGTTTTTTTCTGCCCAGCTAATATTATTCAGATTTTTTGTAAGATTTCTATTTTCTATGATTTGAATAACTTCATTCAATTTAGCTGAAACATCATTAGCATCTCTTTTAACATAATGACATTGTTCATGTTTCATGTTCCATATCACTTCATTACCAGAAGCAAGTGCTTCCATTACACTTTTTGAATAACCATCATGTTCTGTTAAGCGAATAAAAACAGGGGTATAGTTGCAGATTTCAAGATATGTATTGGAATCTACCCATCCATAATATTTCACGTTTGGAAATTCCGGATATGATTTACCTTTACATCCTATGATTTTAAAATCGATATGGGGATATTTTTCAAAAACTGCCAACAAAATATCCAGTCCATAAAATGCTTCTTTTCCTTCTGCAATGTAAGAATATACTGAAATCTTTCGGAAAGACTGATTTATAGGTTGTTTGCATTCAATGTATTTAAAATTTAGTAATTCTGCGTTGATTCCAATTTCATTCAATTCTTCAATTAATGTAAGTGAGTCGGTGAAATGAACTGAATTTTCTAAATATTTTGTGTATAAAGATTTGTTCTTATACCTTTCTATTGCAAGTAAAACATCTGTTCCCTGCCACAACATCATAATTTTTTTCTTGAGCTTTACAGCCAGTTCGAGGCTGCCACTTTTATCTGTAACACCATTTAAAGAAATTACCAGGTCAGTAAAAGGCAAGAGAACAGCAAACTTTATTTTATCAATTAGTGAATAATAGGTATTGCAGAAGAAATATGTATTATGGCTGTCATAATCCCTAAGGTCATGTTGTAATATTTTCGAAAAATAGGGCAATCCTGTGACAATTACACGCATAATATTATTTTTTAGCTAAATAGATATACCATCCACCAACGAATATTGAATGTAAAGTTAAACAAATTGAATATCCCCACAATGCAATATGAAAAGAA
The DNA here is from genome assembly GCA_903899825.1 of uncultured Bacteroidales bacterium. GTDB lineage: Bacteria > Bacteroidota > Bacteroidia > Bacteroidales > JACABE01 > JACABE01. Next base: position 6,648 of record CAIUKU010000514.1, read on the forward strand.
TATCCCAAATAGGAAATAATCATCAAAGCGGCTAAACTTAATACATATCCGAGAATACTTAAAATAAAAGCTAATTTTTGCTTATTAAAGATGAGTGGGGTTGTGGAAATGGGTGAAAAAATAAAATTCACCAATAATGCCGGAGCCATGATCCGTGCGTATTCACCTGCTTCCCGCCATTGTTCCCCAAGATACCAGGAAAACAATTCAGGACCCCAGATTGTAATTATCAATATAAATGGCAATGCAAAAATCAGACATATTTTGATGGTTTTTTTTACTACAGGGATCGATGAAGTCTGGTTATTTGCACATTCACTGGCCTCTTTATAATAAATCTGAGAAACGGCACCAGTAACTAATTGTATTGGTGCTCTTAAGTATCTGTTCATCATCGAAAACAAACCCAGTGCCAGCATTCCATATTCATTGGTTATGAGCCAGAAAATAAAAAATTGTGTTGCAAAGATATCGGTAAAAGCATGGAAAGAATTAATCATCGGGAAATCCTTGTGTAAATAAGCCATTTCCTTTATTTCAGTTTTATTGATGGGGATATCTTTATTCCATAATTTTATCGAAGGAATGATGAGTAAAATGGTTGATAATATCTGTCCCAAAAACCAACCTATAATTAATCCTTTTACTCCCCAGGCTAAATAGCCGAATGCTACATACAACAGATTCCCTGAAAGGGATTGTATGATTCTGCTGATTGATACAATATTGAACTTACGGAATCTGACATTCCAGTTGAACAAAAGGCTGTACAAACCGGTAAAGAACACAGCCGGACCCACAAATATCATGTACTTTGGCAATTCAGTATCGTGATAGAAATTACTGATTACATCTCTGAAAATAAATAATAAAAAGGAAAGTAAACTTACAATTGGAATTACAATCAAACTTAGCAGCATGATTGCTTTTGCCTTTCTGTCTTCTTTTGGTAAGACTACAGCAAGTTCATACCTTCCGGCTGATATTATTCCAATTAACCCAACAATAGCGAGGAAATTAGCCTGTATAGCAAATTCTTCCGGTGAGAAAATTCTTGATATAACAGGCGCAATTATAAATGGAATTACCTGACTTATGGTATTGCCCGTCAACATCATAAGAAAGTTTTTGTAATAAGATTTATGCTGTCCTGTTTTCAATTTCCGGGGTATTAATTATTTCGTTTCTAAAAAAGAGTATCATAATCCCGGTAAAAACCCAGTTAATATCCAGTAAGCCAAAAGCTGAAGGAGCATTACTCATTATTAAAAAGGCTAATATGGAAACTATGAAAAATAATGAAGACGATTTATGATTTTTATAGGATCGTATTGATATCCATATCATGAACAAAAGAAACAGTATATATAAAAAACAAAAGAAACCGAATTGAGACAATAATTCAATGATCCAGTTATGGGGTCCGTTTTGTGCTTCAACATTTTCTGGTACTTTTTTTGTGTCATGCAAGTATCTATACATTCCGGGACCGACACCCAATCCATGACTTGTTTTAAATAAATACCATCCATTTTTAATCAGTTTAAAGCGAACTGCATTCGAGCCTTTTAATTGCTGATCATCCTTAAACTTTTTATAGGCAACAACAACCTCTTGTTTCATGCTTGAATCCTCTAATTGATAGATATTGAATACTTTAATAGAGGGTTGAGTTTGAACCAAAACTATCTCATTCTCAAATGATCTGTCGTTTTTTTGCCAGTAAGGTCCAAAATACAGTGGTTTAAATAAAAATGAGATGAGTATAAAGACGATAATAAGGACAAAGGAAAATTTACGATCAAAAAAATATGTTTTTATTTTATTAAATTGAATTAGAAAAATACTAATGAATAGAAAGACAGAGGTTATTTTCCCAAACCGAGAATCAGCAACCAGTGAAAAACAAACCATTAATCCAATAATAATTAAACTTATCCATAGATTATGTTGAATATCATCATTCAGCATAATTGCCAGAATACCAATTAATATGTAGTAGGTAATAAAGTTGTTTGGGTTATCATATACAAAGACAGGGGTATAAGTAACTCCAGAAATAGGCAAAGTTAGAAGTTTTTCAGAGAACTGACCCCAAATATGAATGCCCGTCAGGTATTCAAAGACAGCAATTAAAGTAAATAATATAAAAAAAAGGACAAAAATGTTTCCAAGTATTTTTTTTATTTTAAACCAACCTAATATAATATCAGATTGAAACAGGACATAAATAGTTATAAACAGCAGTAACAGGTTTTTTATATCAAATACAGCGTATGAATTAAATCCTGATATGCTTGCCCTTAAAACAGCATAAGCAAGTAAAGCAAAAAAGTAAGCAACAACTACCTTATAATATTTTGGGGTAGTTGTTTGCTTAAAGAAAAAAGAATATATAAACAGCCCTGTTAAAATTAATAAATAAGGATAAATTGTAAAAAAACCGGTATAAATTGATAGAATATTAGCACCAAAAGGAAAACTAATCATGCAGATTTGAAAAATAATTTCATATATTTTTACATTTCCTTTTAGCATATTTTTTAGAATCAATTTCATATTTTAAATGAAAAAATTATTTTATTTTAGAATATTAAAAATGGTGTAAAATTTTAAGCATGCGAAATTACAAAAATTGCCTAATAAGCCAAGGATATATTAAACATAATTTTCAGTAAATGAAACATTCATGTCAAATCAATTTTGACACACAAGAGAATGATTATAGAGAAAACATAAACCATTGAAAAAA
>CAIUKU010000515.1 GCA_903899825.1 uncultured Bacteroidales bacterium
AAATACCAAAATGCTCATAACAAAAGCTAAATGCAAGCGGGCAAATAGTGCTGATTTGAAGCATAATACATTTAACAAGCATGGCTGCTAATTTAATGTTTTGTGCTTTGAAATGCCCGCCTGCACTTAGCTTTGGCCGTTAGCAATAAGGCTGGGACCAAAACAAGTTGAATAGACAATTGATAAAATTCAAATTATGACTTTCCATATCAAGTTGACATTTTTAGTATTTCTTTTGATTCTTTGTACTACTTATCAGAATGTATTTTCTCAAAACAGTAATTCCTACACAGTGACTTATGATATTAATATCTCTAAGACAATAACATCTGATGTCATTTGGGAAAGGATTCCTCTACCGGAAGGTGAAGGAATAAATTCCATGAAAGTTATGCCTGGAAATAAGGTATATATTGGATCTAACAATAGAGGTGTTTATCGGCTAGAAAACGATGATTGGGAGTCCTTAGGGCTTTCAAACAAATTTGTTTATGATCTTGAAGAATATTTAAACGGTGAATTACTAGCTGTCTCTGACAGTATATATATATGGGACTATACTAACTGGACAGAAATTCAAAATTCAATATCTGGTTCTGTGACAAAAATATTTGATTATTTTTTTTGTGGAGGTCAATTTGTTGATGACCTATATCGATCTTCTGATGGATGTTATAATTGGGATTTCGTTCATGGTTTTGGAAGTTGTGATAGGGTAAATAGTATAGTTGGCACTTCCCTTGATTCAATATTCCTTGGATATAATAATTACTGTAATGGAGAGGGTAATGTATTATTATCAATAGATAGTGGTTCTAATTTTAATCCTTTTGGATTACAAACACATGCCATTTCTTCTTTAGCAATTGATAATAGTAACCATATTTATGCTGGAAGTCTCGGAAACTGGAGTTCAGCGGTACCTGGATTGTATAAGTACAACTACCAAACAGAAATATGGGATATTATACTGATTCATGGAACCATTAGCTGTATCGAGTTTAATACAGAGAATCATATTTACTTAGGCTATGGTTGGGAAGACTATGGGTATGCTAGTGGTGTTATGCATTCTGAAGATGGTGGCGTATCTTGGATATATGACACTATTGGTATGGGATATGGTATAGTTAGAGACCTGCAAATAGCAGAAAATGGAATAATGTATGCTATAGCTGGATATCCTACCAGACATTTTTACAGAACAGTATCACCTGTAGATATTAACGAGAAAAATGAAAACCTTCATTTAACAACAAAAGGTTTTCCAAACCCAGCAAGTAATAAATTGACAATCGCTACTAATAAAAAGTTTAATGACAACAAAGCATTAAATCTTAGTATTTACAATACAGCTGGACTTGAAATTCTGGATTATAGTATTTCGAAAAGAGAATTTTCAAATGGATTTATTGAACTAAACGTATCAGACTTAGAAAGAGGAGTATATATTTATTGTATTAAAGGTGAAGATTATATTTCAACGAATAAATTTATCAAACAATAAAGCCCGGTTGCTAACAAAAAAAATAATGCATGCCGCAGTTTCATTTTCATAGAAAATGATTTAGTAAATTTGAAAAAATAGAAACCAAAGAAATGTAATGAACATAATGCGGTACGCATCATATTCAAAATGTTGTGCTTAATGTAAAATGAAAATTCGACAAGTTGGATTATAAATATGCAAAGAGTTATTTAGATGCAGTTGTCAAGCCAAAATTCGATAAAAACGACAGTCTTCAAATACAATTAGGTACAGAAATAAAA
>CAIUKU010000516.1 GCA_903899825.1 uncultured Bacteroidales bacterium
GGTACGAATTGGATTGGCTGTCTTCTTCAACATTATTTTATGAATGCCCTACAGTCATTTACACTTCATCTGGCTTCTGTTATTTTAATAATGGATGTCCTACTGACATCCAATAGAAAATCATATATTCAGAACTTTCGTTTTGCAATGAAGAATCGTTTACTTGTAAAAAAGGTTGTGTATCCAGACCGACCCGACGTACATATCATTGAATTTTTGATTAATCAGAGCGGAGGATGAAACTGCTGGTTTTATAAAACCCGCCGCCTTGAGGGTAAACATCAGACCAAAAGCATGTAAACAATATTACCATGATTTTTACCATCGATACCTTTATTTTTCCATTTCACACCTTAAATATCTGAGGTAATTTTGCATCACTCAAATAATTAAAATTTTTGACTTTAATAATAAAAACTAACCTTAAAAATAAATAAAAATGAAAAAGAATATCATATTATCAATCGTAATCGTATTAGCAGGTTTAATGGCAAATGCACAAACCAAATACAAAGCAGATCTCAGCAATTCTAAAATCACCTGGTTGGGTAAAAAAATTACCGGTGAACACAATGGTACAATTAACCTATCGGAAGGCGAATACATCGTCACCAATAATAAACTAAGCAAAGCAGTTTTCAAAATTGACATGAAATCTATCAAAAACCTGGATTTAACAGATGAAGGCTACAGAGCTAAATTAGAAGGTCATTTGAAATCTGATGATTTTTTTGGTGTTGATAAATTCCCGACTGCTTCATTTGTAATGGATAAAACCATTATCATTCAAAAAGGTACAACGTTTATCAGTGGAAAAATTACCATCAAAGGCATAACTCAACCCATCGTAATTAAAACAGTGATTACAGAAACACCTGAAGGACAAAGAATATATGCCGATATTACAATTGACCGTACCAAATTTAACCTGAAATATGGTTCCGGTTCCTTCTTCGACAACTTAGGTGATAAAACCATTTATGATGATTTTAATATCAGTCTCAATCTGTTGATGAAAAAACAATAATCCTCTAACATAGCAGCATACAAAAAAGCCATAGTGGATTGAATCATCCGCTATGGCTTTTTTGATTGTATATTTTAGTTTTTCCTAATATTCAGCAGGAAGTTCTTTCAATTGTTTCAAAGAAAAAACAGGACCATCTTTACAGACAAAGACTTTACCTACATTACATCTGCCACATTTACCGAAACCGCATTTCATTCTGTTTTCAAGAGTAGTATAAACGTTTTCATCAGTAAATCCAAGTTTTTCCAATACAGGAAAAGTAAACTTAATCATAATAGGAGGACCACAGACGATGGCAATTGTATTTTCACTAGAAGGTGCAATTTCAGATAAAACGGTAGGTACAAAACCAATTTTACCAGTCCATTCCGGAGTTTCTCCACCAGGATCCACGGTAGTTACAATATTTACATCGGATCTTCCCTCCCATTCCTTCAGTTCATTCTTATAAACCAAATCAGCTACCGAACGTGCTCCGTATATGATGGTAATGTCTTTAAAATTTTCACGCAAATCCAGACAATTCCAGATAACGCTCCGCATAGGAGGCAAAGCAATACCACCGGCAATGAATACCAGGTTCTTACCTTTCCATTCATCGATGGGAAATATATTACCGTAAGGTCCTCTGAAACCGATGATATCCCCTTCGTCGAGATTGGCCAGGGCTTTGGTGACGCGGCCAGCCTGACGGAAAGTACATTCAATATATCCTTTACGGGTGGGTGAAGAGGCAATACAAAAAGTGGTTTCGCCTTCTCCAAAAATTGAATATTCACCAAACTGACCGGTTCTGAAAGAAAAGTTTTCAGCATCCTCATCATTAATAAATTTGAGACGAAATGTTTTTACAAAAGGGGCTTCTTCTGTAATTTTTTCTATCTTCATTTTGTAGGGGGAATATATCGTATTCTTTTCCATATTCATGTTTTGTTTTTCCGCTTAATAAATTATTTTATTTTACAGCTATTGCTTTCAGGTGTTCAGCAATATTCATATCTGACGGACAGGCTCTTGAGCATCTGCCGCAGCCTACACAACCGAATTCTTGCTGTTGTTCGGGCTGATACGAAAATTTGTGGAAGATCCGTTGTCTCCATCTTTGTGCCTGCTTTTCACGGGGATTATGCCCGGAAGTATGCATGGTAAAGATTTTGAATCCGCAACTGTCCCAACATCTGTGTCGCACTCCGTCTTTTCCCTTGGTTTCATCCTGAATATCGAAACAACCGCAGGCAGGGCATACAAATGCACAGGCACCACAACCTACACAACGCATGGCTTGATGATCCCAGATATCGGATTCAAACAATGTCTTCAGCTTTTCATTGATTATTTCAGTAGAAAATTGCTTATCTATTTTTGCAACGAAAGGTGTTTTGTCAACAACTGCAGAATCTTTAAACAAATCAGCATATGCATCAAGTATCGCTTTCCCTTTTTCAGTAATGATCTCTGCATAATATGTTGTTTCAGAAATTTCTGTCAGCAGGATATCACTTCCGGAAGTATTGCTTGGACTACCATTTACTGAAGTACAGAAACAAAAGTCATCTGCTTTTTTACAGCTGATGCTAATGATACTGAGTTTATCCAGTCGTGTTTTAAAAATCTGATCAACTGAATCAGAGGTAAAGATTGCATTTAGAGGAATAAAACCGGCTGCGTCACAAGGTCTGCCTGCAAAAGCAATAACTTCTGGTATTTTTGTCAAATCAACTTCTTTCACAATTACGTCATCATATGTTTTTTCGTAACTCAAAAGCTTTTCTACCTTTGGAAATACGAGTGATTTAGCTGATTGTATCGTTGCAATGCTATCAAAATCAATTTCCTGAACAGATTCAACTTTAGCAAAATCGCAAAGCCCGTTTTTAGTTACAGGAGCATACACCTGTTTTCCGGATGTATTCAATCTTTCAATTAAAGCTGAAAGTGAAGATTTATCAATTAATTTATTAATGATTTCCATAATTTATTTAATAAAATTTTCTTTATCAACAGATGTATAAACAGAAAGAGCAGGTGTAAACACAGCATTCATGCCGGCTTCTGAATCAAATTCATCCAGAATAAAATCTGAAAGCATATAGGAAAGTATGTTTAAAGGAATATTAACCGGACATGATCGATTGCATTCGCCACAGTTGATGCATCTACCCGCAAGGTGCATGGCGCGCATCATGTGCCATTCCAGGTTACCGTATTTATGAGGAGCTACCGGTATCCACTGGGGATTATTGGTTTCTACATTGCATTTGCCGCAATAACACATCGGACAGCTGGCTCTGCAGGCGTAGCATTTGATACATGGACTGAAAGCTTCCACCCAATAATTAAATCTTTCTTCCAAAGGCATCGCCTGGATTTTTTCAATAAGCGCTTTGTCTTCGGGTTTTATTCCTTTAGGCTGTGTTTTTGAAAATTCTTCTGCAGCTTTAAAGTCGAGTAAACCAACACATTTTCCTTCAAAACTAATACCGATGATTTTGATTTTCTCTTCTGCTATCTGATTTTCAGATGCCAGTTGCAAAATACTTCTCACAACATTCGGATTGGCAATAATTGCCAGATTGTTTGCTTTCTGGCAAATATCTTTCTTTAAATACAAAGCGATATTATGAATACAGTATTCATTATAGATCAACTGATCGATTTCTTCTGGTTTTGTAAAAAAAGCTGGTCTTACTTTATTGGCACTTCCTTTTTCAAAGCCAACTATCAGCTGAACCTTGTTTTCGGCAAGCAATTCTTTTGCGATTTTTTTAATCTCTTCCATATTATGCTAAAATATCTTGAGTGGATAATTTATGATAGGATTCGTAAGGACCTAATTTTTTGATTTCTTCATTGGTAGAATTCACAATTTCAGCCCATTTGCCTCCTTCGGCAGCCGAAACCCAGGAAAAAACGATACGGCGGGTATCAATTCCCATAAAGTCGCAGATTTTTTTAAACACCATCCATCGGCGGCGGGCGTAAAAATTACCTGAGGTATAATGACAATCGTTGGGATGACAGCCTGATACGATGATACCATCGGCTCCGCTTGCAAATGCTTTGGTCAGCAACATATAGTCAATTCTTCCGGTACAGGGAAAGCGGACAATTCTAACATTTGCTGAATATTTAATTCTGCTTGTTCCTGTTAAATCAGCACCTGCATAAGTGCACCAGTTACAAACAAAAGCTACAATTTTAGGCTCAAATTCTGACATCTTAAATTTTGTTTAAATTCTTTTGTATAATGTTTAGTCTTATTAACTATTTAGTAATGCATCCACTTCATAATACATTTGTGAGTTGGTATAGCCATCTATATCAATGGATTTAGATTTACAAACGGCAACACAGGTACCACAACCCTGACACAAACCAGGATTGATATAGGCCAGTTGTTTGATAAGATTTCCATTTCTGTCTTTGACATCTTCTCTTTCAATGGCATTGTAAGGACATACCGGTTGACAAAGGAAACAGCCGGTACAGGAAGAATATTCAGGAGGAGCCGTTCTGTCAACAAAAGCAATCAAAGGCTCACGAGTCAGTTCATTATTGGCAAACAGACAGGAAATTTTACCGGCTACACCTGAAGCAGCAGCTACTGATTCCGGAATGTCTTTAGGAGCCTGACAGGCGCCGGCTAAATAAATACCGGCTGTATTGGTTTCTACAGGTTTTAATTTCGGATGGGCTTCTGAAAAGAATTTATGTTGATCATATGAAACGTGTAATTTTTGTGCCAGTTCTTCAGCACCCGGATTGGCAACACCAGCAGTTGCCAGTACAACCATGTCTGCTTCAATTTCAACTGTTTCAGCATTCATTAATGTATCAGCACCTACTACTATCAGTTTACCATCGCGTTCATATATTTTAGAGACCCTGCCTCTGATATATTTTGCACCGTCTTCTTCAATGCCCCTGCGGGTAAATTCATCATAGTTTTTTCCGGCAGCTCTAATATCCATGTAGAAAACATAAGCTGTACCATCATGTACTTTGTGTTTATAAAGCATTGCATGCTTGGCTGTGTACATACAGCATATTTTGGAACAATATTCAATCCCTTTTGCCGGATCGCGGGAACCGGCACATGCAACAAATACAATTTTCTTAGGTGTTTGTCCATCAGATGGTCTACGCATTTCTCCTGATGTCGGACCGGATGCTGATGCCATTCTTTCAAATTGCAAGCCATCTATGATATCTTTGTATTTTCCGTATCCATATTCAGGGAAAAAATCAGTTTTTTTCACATCAAAACCTGTACAAATAGCTATTGCTCCTACGGCAACTTCTATAATTTCATCTTCCTGATCAAAGCGGATGGCTTTTGCCTGACATACTTTTTCGCAAATCTTACATTTACCTGTTTTATAATAGGTACAGTTGATTTTATCAATGACAGGTATGTTAGGAACAGCCTGAGGAAAAGGCACATAAATGGCAGGTCGTTTGCCCATACCCAATTCAAATTCATTGGGGATTTTCTTGTTCGGACATTTAGTAGTACATAATCCACAACCATTGCATACTGTCTCATCAACACTCTTTGCTTTCTTTCTGATTTTAACGGTAAAATTACCTACAAAACCTTCCACACTCTCTACTTCAGCGTAAGTATATAATTTAATATTCGGATTCTGTGCTACTTCAACCATACGGGGTGTAAGTATACATTGAGAGCAATCCAGGGTTGGAAAGGTTTCGCTTAATTGTGACATATGGCCTCCAATTGAGGGATCACGTTCAACCATAATCACTTTATGACCGGCATTGGCAATATCAAGGGCAGCCTGAATACCTGCAACTCCACCACCGATAACGAGTGCTGTTTTAGTAACAGGCACTTTAATCGACATCAATGCATTGTTTCTTTTTACTTTTTCAACCATCATTCTCACGACATCTATCGCTTTCTGATCGGTTTTATCACCTTTTTCATGAACCCACGAACAATGTTCGCGGATATTGGCCATTTCACAGAGATAAGGATTTAAACCAGCCTCTGCGCATGCTCTTCTGAAAGTGGGTTCGTGCATCCTGGGTGAACAGGCAGAAACGACAACACCTGTGAGCTTGTGTTCTTTGATAGCATTCACAACCATACTCTGACCCGGATCAGAACACATGTATTTGTAATCAATACTATAGACTACACCCGGAAATTTTGCAGCTACTTCCGATACCTTGGGGCAATCGACAGTTGCACTGATATTTTCTCCGCAATGACAAATAAAAACTCCAATACGTGCCATTATATTTCCTCCGTAATTTGTAGATTTTCGACTTCAATTTTCTTAGCAAAAGGTTTAAAATCATTTAGTTTTACAGTAACAAAATGACGCTGCAATCCAAGTATATTTCTATCAATTCCAAGTGCAAGACCTATAGCCTGCGTGATATACAAAACCGGTATATTTAATTTTTTTCCATTGTATTTATCAATTTCGGGACGCCTCATGTCAAGATTGGAATGACACATAGGGCAGGCAACGATCAAAGCTTCTGCACCTCTGTGATCTGCATCTTCAACAATTTTTCCGGACAAACGGCCAACCGCTTCTGTAAAGGATACTGAAAAACCGGCACCACAACATTCGGTTTTATAAGCCCAGTCAATGGAATCTGCACCTAACTTCTTCATAACAACATCCATGGTCTGAGGATCTTCAGTTCTGTCAAAATTCAGAATTTTATTCGGACGAACCAGTAAACAGCCATAATAACAGGCTACCTTTTTATTGAATTCAAATTTTATGTTATCATCTAATTTATCTATGATGAATTCTTCAATAAATTGAATTACATTTAAAATACGTAAATTCCCTTTGTATTCTTTACCTATTATGCCGTTAACCTTTTGATGCATGGTTTCATCATGCATCAATTCATGTTGTGTGGTTGTAAATCTACTATAGCAGGCTGCACAGGGAACGACTAATTCTTTCAGACCTGCTTCTTCAGCCAATGCCAGATTTCGTGCAGGTAATGAAAGTGATAGTTCTTTATTCAAATTATGAGCTGCTGTGGCTCCACAACAATTCCAGTCAGGAATCGAAACCAGTTCAATTCCCAGTTTTTCGGCAATAGCCTGAACAGATTCGTTATATTCTCTGGAAGATCCTTCCAGTGAACATCCGGGATAATATCCCAGTTTTATTTTTTGCATACTCATGTTTTACTTTTGCTTATTTTTCAAAGTATTTTTAAAAATCTGCTTCATGTTTCTGCGATTTTTAATAACTTCGGGTAAAATACTTAATTTCCCTTTTGCAAACATAGATGGTGCCAGCATAACATCCTGCATCAGATTGAAAGAACGCGTTTTATAATCAACGATCAAACCCATTTCATATAACTTTCCGGTTTGCTCAATAGAATCTAAAAAGGCCTTGTGGAAACTAATAATATTTTTTGAAGCAGGGTTTACTTTTTTCAGGCGAATGGATTCATGTCGGAGATAATCCATCATAGGAGGAATATCCACTTCCATTGGACATCTGGCTATACACATTTCGCAACTCAGACAAAACCAAATACTTTTTGAACGAAGAACCTGTTCTTCATGTTCCGGTAATCCTGTTTGAAGTTTTCGTATTAATAAACTGGGTGGATAATCCATATCTACTGAAACAGGACATCCGGCAGAACATTTTCCGCACTGATAGCATCTTGCTACCGAAACACCCGTTTCTTTTTTAATTTTACCAGATAAGGAATTGTCAACTAAATGATTATGACTTTCTGACATTGTTTTGAAATTTTCTACAATATTACTGTTTTTTTATTAACAATAGAAAAAAATCAATTTTTTTTGTGATAGATTTAAGGAAATATAATCTTCAAAAAATAAGTAATCGACTATTCTATCTTACGGAATTGTAGATCAATATTATAAAACGAACCATCTTACCACAGGCAGGACACACTTAAGGATGTTTATTTGGTCTCGTCAGAGGAAAGAGCGATATTTGAATAGGAATAATATACAAACCTAACAATAAGCAATTCAGTTATTAAAACCAAATATGACATATAAAACAATATTAAACATGGGATTAAGCTAACTAAATTAGTTCATCTTTTCAAGTCAATTATGGAATAATTAGAGTTGAAATAATTTCTTTTACTATCTGTAACTCTTTAGTTATATGACAAATAAACTATCAATTATAGTTATTAATCTATTTTAATTAAAAGAGATTAATTAGTAAACAACAACTCCCTGTATTTGGGCAAAGGCCATAATTCATCATCCACCATGAGTTCTAGGCTGTCGGTATGGGCTCTGATTTGGTCAAAAAAAGGCAATACCCTCTCGCAATAGGCTTTTGCTTTAACATGATTATCCTCCATGCGATTGGCATTTTTCCGGGCTTCAACCATTTCGTTTACCAGCAGATGGATTTGTGTAATATGGGCCGAAATATCACGGATGTTCTGTAATTGAATGCCTGCAATATTCTCCAGTGGTACTTCGGGTAATATATGTTGCAAGCCTTTAACATTTTCAATCAGAACATTCTGATAACGGATAGCAACAGGCAATATATGATTGATGGCAATATCTCCTATGGTTCTGGATTCGATCTGAATCTTTTTGGTATAATTCTCTAACTGTATATCCATTCGGGCTTCTAACTCACGATGAGATAGCACTTTTGCATCCTCGTACATTTTAACAACTTCGGTATCTACAAATACTTTAAGAGCTTCCGGCGTGGAAGCTGTGTTTAGTAAACCTCTTTCTTTTGCTTCATCCAGCCATTCCTGACTGTAATTGTTCCCATCGAACCTAACCCGCCTGGTATTGATGATATATTTTTTCAGCACTTTTACGATGGCTTCCTCTTTTATCATTTTACGTGCGGTTAATTTATCAACCTCGGCTTTGAATGCAGTCAACTGGCTGCCTACCATCGTTAACAAAGCAATCATGGGAGCTGCTGAATTTGTAGAAGATCCTACCGCTCTGAATTCAAATTTATTCCCTGTAAATGCAAAAGGAGAAGTACGGTTGCGATCGGTATTGTCCAGCAAAATTTCAGGAATATGAGAAATAGTCAGACTTGGATGTTTTTTATTCTTCTGATTGCTACTGCCTAAGATCGGGAATTTACTTTTTTCAATGGCATTGAGAATGGCTGTAAGTTGTTCTCCGATAAATACCGACATAATGGCCGGAGGGGCTTCGTTGCCACCCAGTCGCATATCGTTGCTGGCCGATGCAATTGAAGCCCTGAGTAAATCGTTTTTTACATTTACTGCTTCAATGATCGCCAGAAAGAATGTAAGGAATTTCATATTCGAAGCAGGGGTCTTGCCCGGTGATAATAAATTATCGCCCTGATCGGTCATCAGTGAAAAATTATTGTGCTTACCCGATCCATTGATACCTGCATAAGGCTTTTCGTGCATGAGTACCCTGAAATGATGCCGACGTGCGGTTTTACTCATGATGTCCATCAACAATACATTGTGGTCGATGGCAATATTGATTTCTTCGTGCAAAGGTGCGCATTCAAACTGATTGGGTGCCACTTCATTGTGACGGGTACGTATTGGAATTCCCAGGAGATATGCCTGGTATTCTACATCTTTCATAAAATTCACTACTCTTTCGGGTATGCTGCCAAAATAATTATCTTCTAGTTGCTGGTCTTTAGCCGAAGCATGACCAAAGAGGGTGCGTCCACTAAGAGCCAGATCGGGACGTGTATTGTACAGGGCCTCGTCTACCAGAAAATATTCCTGTTCTATGCCTAGTGTAGCTTTAACTCTTTTAATATTTGTATCAAATAATTGGGCAACTTCTGTAGCGGCAGTATCGATAAAATGGAGGGCCTTTAACAAAGGTGCTTTATAATCGAGGGCTTCGCTGGTATAGGAAACAAAAATAGTTGGTATACAGAGTGTTTTGTCGATAATAAATGCAGGAGAAGTAGGATCCCAGGCTGTATAGCCACGAGCTTCAAAGGTATTGCGAATCCCACCGTTAGGGAAGCTGGATGCATCGGGTTCCTGCTGTATCAGGCTACTGCCGTCAAAAAACTCAACCGCCTTGCCTTTATCGTCAAGGGTAAAAAAGGAATCGTGTTTTTCGGCAGAACTTCCGGTTAAAGGCTGAAACCAATGGGTATAATGGGTAGCACCTAAAGAAATGGCCCAGGTTTTCATAGCCAGTGCAATTTCATCTGCTGTTTTACGGTCAATCTTTTCATTCATTTCTATCGTTGCAAGCACTCTTTTATAAGTAACATCACTCAGAAACTGCTGCATACTTTCATTATTGAAAGTCATTTCTCCGAAAATTGTTGATATTTTAGAATATGAAGGCAGAAATACGGGACTTGCATCCCTTTTTCCTGCAATTTCCAATGCCTTGAAACGTGTATTGCCCATTTTTTTGATATTTTGAATGAAAAATAGATATTTTTTAATTTATGTTAACAATATTCAGCAAATTTATGCTATTAATTTGATTATATTTCGCTTTTACAAAGAAATAACAGCAAATTTTATATATATAAACAATAATTTTTGCATTTAGTTTGATAAAAATACAAATTACAAAATTAAATAAGAATTGCGCCTTTCAAATAATATTCCGGAGGTGGAAGTTGAGTAAATGATGAAAGACTTCCCAGAATTAGAAGTAAAATAAAGAGAAATTTAGTGTATTATAGTTGCAATTCTTTGGCTGGATCCCAGAAATAGTTAGCGAAATTTTGGATTTGATTGTCTTCAACAGTAATGCCTTCGCTTTCCAGCAATTCCTGCATAGTTTGGCTACCACCGAAATGATGTTTACCAGTGAGCAAACCATTGCGGTTGACCACACGGTGAGCGGGAATGTTTTCGGGCAGATGATGAGTAGCATTCATGGCCCATCCTACCATGCGGGAAGAACCTTTACTGCCCAGAAAAGAAGCAATGGCACCGTAAGAAGTTACCCTGCCGTAGGGAATCAGTCGGGCGACTTCGTAAACCGATTGAAAAAAGGAAATATCTCTCAACTTTAATTTTATTAGATTTAATAATAATATTCAGTAATTGAAAAATCTCTTGTATAAAACTAATGGTCTAATTAAGAGAACACAGATGACACAGATTCCAAAAAAAGAAACACTGATTAAAACGGATTTCAAATCTGAGCAAATCTGTAATATCAGTGTCATCAGTGTTCAATTTCGTTCTTTTAAAACTAAATTACTAGCGTTTAAGCTGAAACTTGATGTAATTTATTTTCTTGCCCATATCCAGAAACATTTGCTCGTAAAAGGTCTGTATGCCCATTACATCATCTTCGATACCGGAATGGTACAAATCGTCGGTGGAAAGCAAAATGCGATGGCCATATTCTTTGATAATTTCCATGGTATAGAAATACAGCAGGAAAGCATCGGTTTTCAGATGGACGATGCCATCGGGTTTGAGAATAGCTGCATATTTTTCCAGAAAAGGAGGTGAAGTCAACCTTTTGTTTTCTTTGATTCTTCGAGGCTGGGGATCAGGAAAAGTAACCCAGATTTCCGAAATTTCGTTTTCGGCAAAATAATTTTCGATCAGCTCAATTTTAGTCCGCAAAAAAGCAATATTGGGGATGTTTTCGTCACGGGAAGTCTTGCAACCTCTCCACATGCGGGCACCTTTAATATCGAGACCGATGAAATTCTTTTCGGGATAGCGCTTTGCCAGTCCCACGCTGTACTCCCCTTTTCCACAGCCCAATTCAAGTACAATCGGATGATTATTCTTAAAAAAATCAGCAGCCCATTTCCCTTTTAAAGGGTAGCCATCTCTGATATCGTCATATGTTGGCTGAAAGAAATTATCAAAAGTCAGATTTTCAGCAAAACGTTCTAATTTATTTTTTCCCATATTTATTTATTTGCCACAATGGCACTTAAAAAAGTTAAGAGTACTTAGAAATACTTATGAGTATTTTATTTATTTCATCACAAGGCAATCTATATCCTCTTTTTAACTTTAAGTACTTTAAGTACTCAAGGCACTCTAAGTACTATTTTTCACTACAGGCACTCTAAGTACTTATTTTTTCAACAGCCAGGCATCGCGGTTTTCGTTCTTTATAATCTGCTTTAATGCATTGGAAGCTTCTTCCTGGTTTGAATGCGATTCATAATAAACAACAAACATCCCTTTATCCTGCCCCTGTCGTATAATTCCTGCATTTGTATATCCTTTGGCTTTTATTGCAGCTACACTTTTATTGGCATTTTCCTCTGACTTAAAAGAACCTGCTACCAGATAAAACCGAATGGCCTGAGAATTTTCACTGGTGTTTATATTGCCATCAACTTTGTTAGTCTCGATAGAAGATATGTTGTTATTGGTTGATGAAGCACTATCAATATTTAAACTGGCAGTATCAGTTATAGTCTCTTGAACTGGAGCCGGTTTTTCATTCAGAATTACAGTCTGTTCAGTTTTTGAGTCTAAATCATTATTGTAAAGATAATTTCTGAATATATCGGTAAAAAATACCAGAAAAATGAGAGCCGTTACTACCACTACAAAAACGCTAACTAACAAGTATCGTCTTCTTTTTTTTGATTTATTAATCTTTTCATCTTTTGCTTTTTGAACATTGAGAGCGGCTTTGTCTTTAAACTCTGTTCTCACAATAGCAGGAGAGGTAAAACCTGAAAGACCATACGATTCATCAGAAAAACCGTTAGATTCGGGTACAAAAGCAATAAGCTTATCATCAGTAAGTGAAAAAACACCTATACCTTCAATACCTGCAAGTTTGCCCTTTTGAATATCTGAAAGTAAATTATCAATAAAACTTTGAATACTAATGATAGCATCTTGAAAACTAATATGTTCATTTTCTGATATTTTACGGGCGAGGAGCTCATCATTCGTGAAAACATTTTTAAATTGTATATTTTTTGAAGGAGGTGTAAAACTATGTTCTATCGGGTGAATAGCTGCAGCTTTATTTTCTAAGGTAAATATTCCAAGTCCCGGAATTTCAACTTTTTGATTTTCATTTAAAATTTCAATAATATATTGAACAATGCTCATAATTGTATATTTTATTTTTAATATTATTGATTAATTAATTTCTCTAAATCATCAGGAGTATCCACTGCAATACTTTCAAATTCTGTAATAGCAGTATAAATTGAATACCCATTTTCTATCCATCGAAGCTGTTCCAGTGATTCAGCCTTTTCCAGACTACTTAATGGCAAGGATACAATATTTTTCAGAGTTGAAGTACGATAAGCATAAATACCGATATGTTTATAATACTCATTTTTATTGATCCAATCATGCTGATTCGTTCCTCGAAAATACGGAATTGGTAAACGACTGAAATAAATAGCTTTATGATGAATATCCCTGATTACTTTAACAATATTCGGATTTAACAAATCTTCATAATGATTGATTTTTTTGATCAGGGTAGCAATTTCAATTTCGTTTTTTGTAAAAATGGATGTCAGTAAATCTATTTGAGTAGGATTGATGTATGGTTCATCTCCCTGAATATTAACTACTACATCAAACTCATTGTTTTTGATTGTTTCAATCACTTCAAAACATCTTTCAGTCCCACTGTTGTGTTTCAGGGAAGTCATACAGACATTTCCACCAAATGATTTTACATGACTTTCGATCCGTTCGTCATCCGTAGCTACTATGATTTCAGAAATTGTATTGGCCAGACTTACCTGTTCATATACTCTTTGGATCATTGATTTCCCATTGATCATAGCCAAAGGTTTCCCGGGGAAACGGGTAGAAGCATAGCGTGCCGGAATAATGCCGATAATATTCATGATATTATTCGATTAAAATAAACCGTTGATTTCGGCATTAATTTTTTCGATAATGAATCCTAAGTCTTCCGGATTTTTTTGAAAATTCAGGTTATCTACTTCAACAACCAGTAATTTCCCATCTTTGTAACCTTCAATCCATTGTTCATATCTTTCATTTAAACTTTTAAGATAATCAAGGCGGATAGAGTTTTCATATTCTCTGCCTCTTTGTTGAATTTGATTGACTAAAGTTGGAACACTTGCTTTTAAATAAATCAACAAATCGGGAGGTTGAATAAATGAACTCATCAATTCAAATAAAGATGAATAATTATCAAAATCGCGGGTAGTCATCAGACCCATGGCATGAAGATTGGGTGCAAAAATAAAAGCATCTTCATAAATGGTTCTGTCCTGAATAACTGATTTACCTTTCTTGCGAATATCAACTACCTGTCTGAAACGGCTGTTTAAAAAATAGATCTGAAGATTGAATGACCAACGGCGCATGTCTTCATAAAAACTTTGCAGATAAGGATTTGTATCGACATCTTCGTAATGTGCCTGCCATTTAAAATGTTTTGCCAACAAACCGGTAAGTGTAGTTTTACCTGAACCTATATTTCCAGCAACTGCTATATGCATAAATATTTATTTTAAAGATGATTGAATATCAATGGAATATTCTAAAATTTAATAATACATTAAAAAAACAAATATACATAATATTATTTAGAA
>CAIUKU010000517.1 GCA_903899825.1 uncultured Bacteroidales bacterium
CCTTTGAAATTTCAAACAGTTATATATCTACAAAGGTAGTTGTAGACACTAACAGAAATATAGACATTATACAATTCAACAAATTAGCAAACAATCAATTTAATACATAAGAAATGGAAACACTAACAGACAAAAGAAACCGCCTGAAAATTTTTATTCTGATGCTGATTAAGGTTTGTAAATGTTTTTAATCTTAGGCCTATCCAAATTTTGGATAGGCCTTTTTTTTCAGGTCGCCGCTAACGCGGGGTTTTCATGCTGAAAGCTTTTATTGAATTTATGTTTAAGCATGCATAATAAAATGGAAATAATTTGAATGCTTAAAAATAAATGTATGATGAAAATTTTATATTACAAAATTTTTAAGAATGAGCTAAATGTGTGAATTGTGTAACTTATTTATTAAATTATGTAACTTATAGATAATTTAAATGCATTACTTCGCAAAAAAGCAAACATTATAAGCGTTTTCATGTTTGTTTTGTCTGAAACCATACATTTCGTCTTCAAAACAGACAATTTTCATGTCTCTGTAAGTTTTAAATTATGTTTTCAGAATACTATTGATTATTAATTTACTAAAATTTTAAATGAATTCAAAGCAATTGAATATACTGCTTGCAGAGGATGATCAGGATGATCGTGACTTTTTTAATAAGGTGTTGAATGAAATACCTATTCCCACGCATCTTACAACTGTTTATGACGGAGAACAACTGATGGATTACTTATACAAAAACTCAGAACATCTTCCTGATGTTCTTTTTCTTGATCTAAATATGCCCCGTAAAAACGGGTTTGAATGTTTATGTGAGATAAAAGAAGATGAGAATCTGAAACATCTTCTAGTAGTAATGTTTTCAACTTCTTTTCCACGTGACAGTAATTATGAGGAAGATATGATAAACAGGCTCATGGAAATTGGAGCGCATGATTTTATTCGCAAGTCTGATAGTTTGGTGCAACTGAAAGAGTTAATTCACCAGGTAATTAAAAGAGTGGTGGAAAAAGAAACGTTTAACGAATAAATATAAAATTTGTAGTTAATACACACAAAATGATAAAATTTTTTTCAAAAAGGCTAATAACTAAGCGGTTCCCATAGCGTCAGAAAAAATACATTCAATCAATCAGGTAAAAAATCTCTTAAACGCATGAATATAAAACAACTGAACATTCTGCTCGCAGATGACGATACTGATGATTGCATTTTTTTTAAAAAAGCATTAGACGAATTGCTGCTATCCTCGCATCTTACGGTCGTGCATGATGGGGAACAACTCATGCATCTACTCATAAATGAAACAAACGAATCTCCTGATGTCCTTTTCCTCGATCTCAATATGCCACGTAAAAACGGCTTTGAATGTTTATCAGAAATAAAGCTCAGCAAAAAGCTGAATCAGCTTCCTGTAATCATTTTCTCTACCTCCTTTGAGCAAGAGGTTGTGAACCAGCTTTTCCAAAACGGGGCACAATATTTCATTCGCAAGCCATCTGAATTTTCACAATTCAAAAAAATAATTCAACATTCGCTTGCACTTATAGTACAAGAAAATATTTCACAACCGGCCAGAGAAAATTTTGTGATCGCGGTGCAAAATAGTTTGTTTATATAAAAAATCATTGAAAAATGAATTAAGTTGAAGTAATATTTACAACGTTTCTAATATTCAATTATACCTCAGTTTTATAAAAAAATAACTTTGTTGAGACAGAATATGATTAAAATAAAAAAAATGGATGAGGATGAATTAATCATTGCTCTTAAAGAACTTGCTTGTCAAAAAGAAGAGAAAGAAAAACTTTTAACAGAATTAATTATTGTAAACAAAGAGCTTGTCTTTCTAAAAGAAGAAAAGGAAAAACGGGCAGCAGAGTTAAGCATTGCTAATAAAGAACTTGCCTTTCAAAATGAAGAAAAAGGGAAACGGGCAACAGAGTTAGGCATTGCTAACAAAGAACTTGTTTTTCAAAAAGAAGAGAAAGGAAAACGGGCAACAGAATTAGGTATTGCCAACAAAGAACTTGTTTTTCAAGACGAAGAAAAAGAAAAACGGGCAGCAGAGTTAGGCATTGCAAACATAGAGCTCGCCTTTCAAGATAAAGAAAAAGGGAAGCGGGCAGCAGAGCTAGGCATTGCCAACAAAGAACTTGTTTTTCAAGACGAAGAGAAAGAAAAACGGGCAGCAGAGTTAATCATTGCCAACAAAGAACTTGTCTTTCAAAATGATGAAAAAGAAAAAAGAGCAGCAGAGTTAATCATTGCTAACAAAGAACTTGTCTTCCAAAATGAAGAGAAAGAAAAACGGGCAGAAGAGTTAATTATTGCTAACAAAGAACTTGCCTTTCAGAACGAAGAGAAAGAAAAACGAGCAGCAGAGTTGGGCATTGCCAACAAAGAACTTGCCTTTCAAAATGAAGAAAAAGAAAAACGTGCTGAAGAGAAAGAAAAACGTGCTGAAGAGTTAGGCATTGCAAACAAAGAGCTTGCCTTTCAAAACGAAGAAAAAGAAAAACGTGCAGCAGAGTTAATCATTGCCAACAAAGAACTTGCCTTTCAAAACGAAGAGAAAGAAAAACGTGCAGCAGAATTAATTATTGCCAACAAAGAACTTGCCTTTCAAAACGAAGAAAAAGAAAAACGCGCAGCTGAGTTAATCATTGCCAACAAAGAACTTGCTTTTCAAAACGAAGAAAAAGAAAAACGTGCAGCAGAGTTAATCATTGCCAACAAGGAGTTACTGGCTTTCACTTATATATCAAGTCACGATTTGCAGGAGCCACTGCGAAAAATACAGACTTTTGTCTCGATTATACTCGACAATGAAAATGAAAACCTATCTGATACAGGCAAATATAATTTTCAGCGAATGCAATTGGCAGCTGGAAGAATGCAACAACTCATCGACGATTTACTTGCCTTTTCCCGCATCAACACAACCGATCACAAGTTTGAAAAAATAAACCTCAGTATAATTATAGAAGAAGTAAAAACCGAACTAAGAGATACCATTCAGGAAAAACACGCAACCATCGAAGCCACTGAGCTCTGTTCAGCACATATCATCGCTTTTCAGTTTCGCCAACTCATGTATAACCTCATAAGTAATGCACTAAAATTTTCACAACCCGACATACCATCACACATAATAATAAAAAGCAATATAGTAAAAGACAGTAAATTAAACAACGGGAAGCTTTCACCCGAAAAATCATATTGCCATATCACTGTCAAAGACAACGGCATTGGTTTTGAGCCCCATTTCAACGAACGCATTTTTGAGGTGTTCCAAAAACTTCACGGTAAAGATGTATATGCTGGCACAGGAATCGGACTTGCCATCGTAAAAAAAATAGTAGAGAATCACAACGGGATCATTACCGCAACAAGCGAATTAAATAAAGGAGCAACGTTTGATATTTATATTCCTACGGCATAACCAAAATGGAAATAATTCGCATGCTTAAAAAATAAATAAATGATGAAAATTTTATGTTACAACATCTTAAATTGAATATAAAAGGTAGAAAACTTCTGAAATAAATAAACATATTACTGAAAACAGTATTTTTTTATTTATTCGATTATTGATAAAATATAACTTATCTTTGATGCAAGTTTTTTTATCAAATTTAAACATTTAGATTTTTTTTTAGCCGATAACTACTAAGTTATCGGCTTTTTTTGTTTTATTCTGCAATTATTTAATAATTACGTATTTATTGTATTATATTTGTCGTTTAAAATGTAAAAAAATAATTTCTTCTTTTTATACCTTAGGATATTATATCACTAGTGTCCACTTTAAAATTAAAAAGTTCTTTGAAATCATTGTATATCTATAATTAGCGGTCTTTTTGTTGCGTGACGATTTGAAAAATGTATAAATTCGTTGATAAAATAAAATTATCATGAATAATGGCAAATATGTTTTCGCGCAGTTAATAGAGTTTTTACCTCAAAGAGTATTTGATGGCTTTGTTGAAAAGTATTCAGGCAACAAACATGTTAGGCATTTTAGATGTTGGAATCAATTACTTTGTATGATTTTCGGACAACTTACCAATCGAGATAGTCTTCGTGATTTGATTGTTGCTATTGAAGCTCACAGTAAAAAAACGTATCATCTGGGATTTGGCAAAAATGTGACCAGAAGTAACTTTGCAAAAGCGAATGAGAATCGTAATAGTAAGATATTTGAAGATTTTGCTTATCATCTTATTGAAATATCTCGCAAGAAAAGAGATAATGACAATTTCGATATTAAAGGTAAAGTTTATGCTTTTGATTCTTCAACTATCGACTTATGTCTGAATGTATTTTGGTGGGCTAAATTCCGAAAAGCAAAAGGAGGTATAAAACTTCATACGCTTTATGATATTACCACTCAAATACCTGCATTTATTCATATTACGACTGCATCTGTAAATGACATGAATGCAATGGATGTAATACCTTATGAGAGAGAAGCATACTACGTTTTCGATCGTGGTTATGTTGATTTTACCAGACTCTATAAGATAACAAATCATTCAGCTTATTTTGTGATACGAGCTAAAACAAATCTGAAATTTGAGAGAATGTATTCCAACAAAGTAAATAAAACAACAGGTGTTCGAAGTGATCAGATCGGAAAATTGACGGGATTTTATGTGTCAAAACAATATCCAGGAAAATTACGTAAAGTAAAGTTCTATGATCAAGAGAACAAGCGTGATTTTGTATTTTTAACAAATAATATGGAATTAACTGCTGAACAAATAGCATTGCTTTATAAAAATCGTTGGAAAGTAGAATTATTCTTCAAATGGATAAAACAACATCTAAAGATAAAATCCTTTTGGGGAACTTCTGAAAATGCAGTACGAATACAAATTTACACTGCAATTATTGCGTATTGTTTAGTAGCAATTGTAGGATATGAACTAAAAATTGACCGTTCAATCTACGAAATATTACAGGTGCTAGGCATATCACTGCTTGATAAAGCTCCTGTAAAAGAGCTATTTATAATTATAGATTACAAAGATGTCAAAGAACTGAATTATAACCAACTGTCAATCAGCTTAATTTAAGTGGACACTAGTGATATTATATAGTTATAAATA
>CAIUKU010000518.1 GCA_903899825.1 uncultured Bacteroidales bacterium
AGACATAAATAACATTTAAAATATTGATTTTATGATTTTTAACTTTTTTTTAAAATAAAGCATATAAAACACTTGTTCGCATTACTTAAAATCCTAACTTTGCATCAAAATATTTAAATCAATCATTTATTAATATAGAAAGGTCAAGAATAATGAAAAAAAATGTTATCATTATTGGCGCTGCCGGACGTGATTTTCACAATTTTAACTGTTATTACAGAGGCAATACCAATTACAATGTTGTAGCTTTCACAGCTGCCCAAATCCCTGATATTGATGGAAGAAAATATCCTAAAGAATTAGCAGGTGTAGAATTATACCCTGAAGGCATTCCTATTCTGGCTGAATCTGAATTGCCCAGATTAATCGAAGAATTAAAAGTTGATGATTGCGTATTTTCATACAGCGATGTTCCTTACCCAAGAGTAATGAACGTTAGTTCAATCGTAAATGCTGCAGGTGCTAACTTTATTTTATTAGGACCTAAAGACACTCAGATTGCAAGTACAAAACCAGTTATTGCAGTTGGTGCTGTAAGAACCGGATGTGGAAAAAGTCAGACTTCCAGAAGAATCATCGAATTATTGATGGATCAGGGTTTGAAAGTTGTTGCTGCCCGTCATCCAATGCCTTATGGTGATTTAAATGCTCAGAAAGTTCAACGTTTTGCTACTGTAGAAGATTTAGCTAAACACAAATGTACCATCGAAGAAATGGAAGAATACGAACCACATGTAGTACGTGGTAATGTTATTTATGCTGGTGTTGATTATGAAGCAATCTTAAGAGCTGCTGAAAACGATCCTGATGGATGTGATGTAGTTTTATGGGATGGTGGAAACAATGACTTCCCATTCTTTAAATCAGATTTAACGGTAACTGTTGTGGACCCACACAGACCAGGTCATGAAGTTAATTATTATCCTGGTGAAGTTACTGCCCGCGTTGCTGACGTTATCGTTATCAACAAAATGGACAGTGCTGCTCCAGAAGCCATTCAAATCGTAAGAGACAATATTGCAAAAATCAATCCAACTGCTATCGTTGTTGATGCAGCTTCTCCATTGACTGTTCACAATCCTGAACTGATCAGAGGTAAAAGAGTATTGGTTGTTGAAGATGGTCCTACCTTAACTCACGGTGAAATGAAACTGGGTGCCGGTACAGTTGCTGCCAGAAAATTTGGTGCAAAAGAACTGGTTGATCCACGTCCTTTCGTTGTTGGTAAAATTGCTGAAACATTCAGAATTTATCCTAACATCGGTACTTTAATGCCCGCTATGGGATACGGTGCTGAACAGGTTAA
Source organism: uncultured Bacteroidales bacterium (assembly GCA_903899825.1). Taxonomy (GTDB): domain Bacteria; phylum Bacteroidota; class Bacteroidia; order Bacteroidales; family JACABE01; genus JACABE01. Next base: position 1,307 of record CAIUKU010000518.1, read on the forward strand.
AGATTTAGAAACTTCTATCAACAATACCGATTGCGATGCTGTAGTTATTGCAACTCCTATTGACCTGACCAGAATTATCAAAATCAACAAACCTTACACTAAAGTTGATTACGAATTACAAGAAATTGGTCATCCTAATTTAACCGATGTGTTTGCTGATTTTGTTAAAAAACATAATTTAGTTAAAAAAAGCGGCTGTGGCTGCGGTTGTAACTAACATCTTTTAAAAGGCGACTAATTTAGTCGCCTTTTTTTTTGAAATAAAAATAAAATTGTAGTATTTTTGAAAAGAGAAAATCCAATAAAATCCAGATAATATGAAAAACAGAAGCTTAGTTTCAATCAATGATTATTCTAAAGAAGAGTATTTAAAAATACTCGATATTGCTGAAGAATTTGAGAAAAATCCCAAGCAAAAAATTCTCGAAAATTTTGTGATAGCCACCTTATTTTTTGAACCCTCCACGCGTACACGACTGAGTTTCGAAAGTGCCGTCAACCAGTTGGGGGGGAAAGTTATCGGCTTTACCGATGCTGCCAGTTCCAGCGTAAAAAAGGGTGAATCCTTGAGAGATACCATTAAAACTGTGGCAAATTATTCCGATCTGATCGTAATGCGCCATCCTCTGGAAGGCAGCGCCCGATTTGCAAGTGAAGTTTCATCAGTGCCTATTATTAATGCAGGGGATGGTGCCAATCAGCATCCTACCCAATGTTTACTTGATTTGTATTCAATCCGTAAAACACAGGGAAAATTAGACAATCTTCACATCGCTTTTGTAGGAGATTTAAAATATGGCAGAACTGTTCATTCCAATGTAATTGCCCTCACTAATTTTAATTGTACCTTCCATTTTGTTTCTCCGGGTGAATTAAAACTTCCCAGTGCAGTCAAGCGTCATATCAAAGAAAGAAATCTAGAATATTACCAATACACTGATTTGAATGAAGTGATCCCTTTCGTAGATATTCTCTATATGACACGTATCCAGCGCGAACGCTTTTCGGATCCTGTGGAATATGAAAAAGTAAAAAATGCTTACATTTTAAACGGGAATATGTTGGGTAACTGCAAACCCAATCTCAAAGTTTTGCATCCATTGCCACGTGTAAATGAAATCAATGAAAATGTAGACGATATGAAAGAAGCCTATTATTTCCAACAGGCACGCAATGGAGTATATGTCCGTCAGGCTTTAATGGCTTCGATATTAGGTATTAAATAATCATATGCAAATTTTAAATTTTACAAAAAATGGAAAGTAAAAAAACAAGAAAAGAATTAATCGTATCGGCTTTGGAAAACGGTACAGTGATAGACCATATTCCCTCTAAAAATGTTTTTCAGGTCATCAAAATGCTGAACCTGGACAGCTTTGACAATCAGATTCTGTTTGGCACCAATCTTGACAGCCGAAGGTATGGCAAAAAAGGCATCATCAAAGTAAAAAACAAGTTTTTTGAAAAGGAAGAAATCAACAAAATTGCGATAGTTGCTCCTACAGCAACATTAATCGTAATTAAAGATTTTGAAATTATAGAAAAAAAACCTGTTGAAGTACCCGAGGTGGTTGATAAATTTATTAAATGCATCAATCCCAATTGCATAACCAATCACGAAAACGTACCTACAAAATTTTCGGTAATTGATAAAGATGCCATGAAATTGCAATGCCACTATTGCGAAAAAACAACATCAAAAGAAAATTTTATATTTATTTAGATTAAACCGGACTTATTTACAAAAACCTTGTCTATATTCATGGACAAGGTTTTTTTTATTCACAAAAAAATTTGTGCAAAAAAAATTGTTTTTAGCCACTTTTTATACTATATTTGTATTGATTTTATATAAAATTAATTATCCATTTTCCTGACTTTTCATATTATTGCATACTTAGATCCTCCTAGATATTAGCTTATTTTGAGTAATAAATTAATTTTATTAATCACAATAAAGGGGGTAATTATGAAAAAATCAATTTACTTTATTTCATTATTTATGAGCATTGTCGTATTGTGCTCATCGAATGCCTATAGTGCTGTCGGGGACTATAGAACAAGAGCAGGTATAACAGGAAACTGGAATGCCTCTAATGTCTGGCAAATGTATTATAATCCCGGAAGTGGAACTGGCTGGTATGATGTAAGTTCTTTTCCAACATCAGCCAACGGTGCCATAACTATTCTTGCAGGCTGCAACATAACAGTTACTGCAGATATTAATCTTGACGAGGTAAATGTTAAAGGAAATCTGACCTTAAACTCCGGTGTTACCATTACAATCAATGATGGAACAGGTACAGATTTGTTTATTGACAATACTTCATCAAGTTATGCTAATTTATTTGTGTATGGAATTATTATCAACCAGGGAACACTCTCAAAGACCTATGGTAACATTTATTATTATAACAATGCTACTTACAAGCATGCTTATAATGGTGGAAGTGTAGAAGATGCCAGCTGGTCAAGCAATTCTACCTGCGAGATTACCGGAATTACCACAAATAACATCAGTAATCTTGATCAATCATTTGGAAATTTTACATGGAACTGCATCAGTCAGACTGGTGTTTTTAATTTACCTGCAATAGGAACAATCAGTGGAAATTTTACATTAAGTTCAACAGGAAGTGGCGGAATTAAACTCTCTGAATCTGCAGATGTAAGTCTCTCAATTTATGGAAACTATACTCAAACCAATGGTAATTTTTATCCTTCAGGAAGTTCTGCCAACAATATTATTTCAGTGCTTGGAAATTTTTCGTTTACCGGAGGTTATATTTCAAGTCCAGGTTCAGGGAGTTGTACATTTTATTTCTGGAATCCTTCTCCTGCTGGTGGTGCTCAGAGTTATACCAAGTCAGCACCTCCTAATGCTGCTTATTATCAGAAGATACATTTTACAGTTTCCAATAATGCTATCCTTGACATGGGTAGCTCAATTATCGACAATGGCAGTTCAGGCAATTTTACGCTAAACAGCGGTTGTGGGTTAAAAACAACCAACCCCAATGGAATCACAGCCAGTGGTGCATCAGGTTGTATTCAACTGACTGGTAGCAGATCTTATGACCCTGGTGCACATTATACCTTTTATGCAAACGGAAATCAGTCTTCCGGATATGAATTTTCAACTGCTGTATCAGGCTCTGTTACAATTGGTTCATCTGTAAACAATACTAATTTCACAGTGAGTAGCCCTACTCAAATTGATGGCTCATTTGTAATTATAAAAGGAACAGTTGCAAATCCTAATCTTTCATATGGTTCTTCAGGTATACTCGAATACCGTGGCACAGCATTACAAACTATGGGAAATAATGAATGGGTAGCTTCCGGTGTTCCAAATCTTAAGATAAACAACTCATCAGGGGTAACAATGAATACCAGTAAAACAGTAAGTTCAACGCTTACACTTACTTCCGGAGCACTATCCATCGGAGGAAATACTTTAAATCTGAATGGAGCAATCAGTACAGCATCCGGAAGTATTACGGGTGGATTAACTTCAAATATTAACATTGGAGGCAGTATTTCTACAACTTTACCGGGTGTAACCAATGGCCTAGGGAATCTAAGCATTAATCGTCCGGCATACACCATCAGCCTTACCGGAGGGATAACTGTATATGGAACAATGACTATGACTGCCGGCAACTTCTCATTAAATGGTGGTACCTTATCTTATGGGAATTCAGGCACTTTAAAATATAATGGCGCTGGATCAACACAAACCTGCTCCAATGCAGAATTTCCTTCAAGCAATGGTCCATATAACCTATATATTGACAATTCTTCCGGTGTAAACTTTCATGCAAGCAAAATTTTAAACGGTAGTCTGACTTTAAATAATGGTGCATTTTCAATAGGAGCAAATACGCTTACTATAAATGGATTTATCGTTAAAAATTCCGGAAGTCTCACAGGAGGGTCTTCTTCAAATATTACTTTCGGAGAAAATGCATCCATAATAAGTTTTCCGGCTGTAACAAACGGTTTGAATAATTTATCAGTAAGCAGATCAGGTGGTGTTCAGGTGACCGGAGCTGTTACTGTTTATGGCACTCTCACTTTAACAAATGGAAGTATTACTATAAGTGGCGGTTCTATTGCTTATGGCTCTAATGGAATACTTCAGTATGAAGGCTCTTTAACACAAACAACGTCTAATATTGAATTCCCATCTGTTAATGGTCCAAAGAAGCTTGTATCGGGCAATACTACAGGGCTCATTTTACATGCAAACAGAGCATTGAACGGAACATTAAGTCTTATTGAAGGAAATTTTGCACTGAGTGGAAATACTATTACCCTTTATGATAGTATTACAACTTCAGGAGGTATCATCACAGGAGGTACAACATCAGGAATTGATTTCGAAGGAAATACAGCATCTACGTCAATTCCTAATGAAATTACTTTACAAAATCTAACAATCAACAGAGCAAACGGAATCTCATTAAGTGGATCAGCTACTATTGAAGGAACGCTATTTCTTTTAAATGGGTCATTAAGTATCGGAGGAAATACGCTGACAATTAATGGTGATATTTCTCAAACATCAGGAGGTCTAAATGGAACTTCTGCAAGTAATATTGTATTTGGGAGCATAGGTGCTATGACAAATTTGCCTGGCACTACTGTTGGGAAGCTAACTGTAAACAGGATAAACGGAGTAATTATGACAGGAAATGTTACAGTTGAAGGCACACTAAAAATCGGGGCAGGGAATCTAAACATTGGAAGTAACACTCTCATTATTAACGGAACAGTAATAGGAACTTCTCTAACAGGAGGGTCAACATCCAATATTATAGTTGGTGGTACTGCAGCTAATTTTACTTTACCAGCAATCACTCTAGGTAGTTTTACCTTGAACAGAGCAAATGGAATCAGTCTGGGTGGGAATATGGATATTTACGGAAATGTAACTATGACAAACGGGAGCATTTTACCCGGTGGGAATCTTGTTATTTACCATGGATTAAATACTAGCTTGATATATAATGGATCCAGCCTACAGACTACTTCTGATGTCGAATTTCCAACTTTTAACGGTCCAAATTCGCTGAGTATAATACATAATCTATCAGGTGTTAAGTTACACGACAGCAGAACCATTAATGGAATGCTTACACTCTTGAATTCAGTATTCACAATTGGTGATAATCTAATTCTTACTTTAAATGGCCCGATTAATAATTCATCAGCAAGTATACAGGGAGGAGTCTTTTCTAATCTGATACTTTCAGGATCTTTACCTACTACATTGTTTCCCACCGCATCACTTTACAACCTGACGATTGACCGAAGCGGAAATATAATCTTAAACGGAGATGTTGATGTTCAAGGCATTCTATCACTTACAACAGGTCTGTTCGATCTGACAAATCACAAACTCAAAATACATCAACCAATTGTTGGAAATCAGGATAATCTTATAACTTCATCTGTTTCAAATTTTGAAATATCTGGTAGTGCTACAAATATGAATATCGGAGCTGCTGAAAATATAAGAATCAGTAATATCAATAATTTATATGTCAGTAATACTAATCCATCAGGAATAGCTTTGAATGGAGATTTGAAATTAAACGGTTTATTAATGGTTAACACGGCTTCAAAATTCAGTATTAATTCTGGGAAAAAGCTTACCGTAAACGGACCTATTATACTTAATGATACTGTATGTTTAATCGTTAAATCTGACTCAACAGGAACTGGCTCATTAATTGATCATGGTATAACATATATCTTTCCTGCAAGTGCTAAAGTCGAAAGATATATCAGTGGAAATAAATTTCATATGATTTCATTGCCTATCAGTAATACGATACAAGGAGGAACACAACCCGGACAAACCGGCAATGTTTTTCTGAATTGCAGCCTTGACAATTATGACGAAAATCTAAACACCTGGTATGGACTCACTCAAAATGATAATATTACGCCAGATATGGGTTATATAACACAATATTACTATCTGGGAAATGCACCGGATTATAAAACCATAAAATTTTCCGGAAATCTGAATACAGGAAGTAAAAGTTTCCTGATTAAAAATACAAATCAGGGTTATAACCTTTTACCAAATCCATATCCAAGTTCAGTAAATTGGGACAATCCTTTAGGATGGGAAAGATCAGGCCTTGTTATAAACAGTGGTGGATATGATATCTGGATATGGAATCCTAATCCTGGTATTAATAACTGGGGTACATATAATTCGGGAACACATATTGGAACCAATGATGTAACAAATCATATAACAGTTGGTCAGAGTTTCTTCGTCCAGGCCTTATTTTTTAATAGTATTTTAACTGTAAATGATAACGCACGAGAACACTCCGATCAGATTTTCCTTAAAAATGCATCTCAACTTAACAATATATTGAAGTTAAAAATCAGTAATGGCATCTCTTCGGACGAGGCAGTAGTGTATTTTGACATGCTAAATCAATTAAATACAGGTAGCTTAAAATGGATGAGTATGGCAGCTGAATCTCCTAACCTTTATATGCCTAAAAACAATCAGAATTACGCTGTAAATATATTGCCATCATTAAATAGTAATACAGTAATACCTCTAAATTTGGCAGCTGGAATCAACGGAAATTACAGTTTAACATGGCAGCATACAGATAGTTTTGAGAGCAATATGAATATTTTACTTGAAGATATTCAACAGCATGTGTTTACTGACCTCCGAAATAATTCTGTATATACATTCAATGCTAACATAGCTGACAATCCCTCAAGATTTTTATTACACTTTAACAATTCAATAAATAATATTCCAATTGAAAAAACTGATCAAACTCTGATTTACGCTTATGGTAACACTATTTATGTTAGCTATACTGACACTCGTGATGCAAGTATAGAATTATACAATGTTTCAGGTCAATTGCTGTATGAAAGAACAATAAATAATAGCAGACACGAAATACCTTTAAATTTACCCAATGGAATATTTTTTGTGAAATTTTCCGGACAACAAAAATCAACTTATCAAAAAATAGTAATTCAAAAATAACTATTAATATTAATCATAAGAATTTTAATCATTTAAAAATCAAATATATGAAAAATTTTGCCAAAATATTCAGAAATACATTAGTACTGTTTGTTTTTTTATTTTCAATTTTAGATTTACAATCACAACCAAAACCTCCTGCTGGAAGTGCAGGACAAAATGGCCCCATGGGAGGTGCAGCACCTCTGGATGGAGGGCTTTCATTAATTATCCTATTGGCAATTGGATATACAACAAAGAAAGCAATTTCCTATCAGCGTAAAAAAAAGAAAAACAAACAATAAAAGAAATTTTTGGAAAATAATAAAAAAGCTCAGTGAAAAACACTGAGCTTTTATTGATTTATCTTAAACCAAACCGATTTTGATATTATTGACAATAGCTCGCAGGCAGCTGTAATGTATAGGTGTAATTGGTATAATTGGGGTCACCCATGGTAAATGTAATATCAGATGCAATGCTGTTAAAAGTAGTTTTAAACTTGTATAAGTGTCCGTTTATCAGTCTTAATACAGTTCTCCCATTCACCATCCAACCCGGAATCCAGGATGTTGTGGTTGTAGTACTAATATCTTTATACCAATAGGCAAGTGAAGGTGATATAAATACGTTTGGATTGGAAGCACAATATGCCCTGATATTTATTACCACAGAATCAGTAGGTAGTTGAGAACCTGAACTTAAGAATAAATCGTAATTCATACCTGTCTGACAAGGATTATTAATCAACAAGCCTCCCAATACTTCGTTATTGGCAGGATTGATGGCAGCTACAGCAACCGGTGTCGGACAAAGCATATATAAAGATACAAAATTAGATCCATTGTATGTATTGGTAAACCAATAATTTCCATAATGTTTAAATGAATTTCCCAATTCAAAACCATCCGTTTGTCGTTTAGCTGTTAGATAAAAAGTGAGCGGATAACCATTCGTGAAACTGGTACTTTTAAAAAGGATTTTTGAAGTTAAAGCCACACTACAGGTTTGAACATCCCAATCCCAATTGTAATAAGAAAAATGTTTAATCGCACTGTTGATGACCAGTTTACCATTTTGTAAAACAACAGCTTCATTTCTTTCAAATACCCATTTACCTGTAATGTCATTATAGCTAAGCAAGGGTATGGAATCACCGGCAACAACAGTAGTGTTGGTTAGCGGATTATATGTTCCCTGAGGAATTTCAACAGTAGCGCCAACATTTCCGTTTTCAACTTTAGCTGCTCTTCGCCCTGAAGCATCAGTTATATTAATATTTACAAACCCTGCTGAATAAAGCATACTTGGTGTTGTTGTTCCGTTTTTTTCAAGATTGCACATCAATCCACCTCCGGGGAAGTAATTACTGGCAGTGGATTCTGCGCTGTTGAAATAGGTGAGAGAAACGTTAAGTGCTCCGTTGAGTGTATTTCCGGCTGCATCTTTAAGAATGACATTTTGTGGAATGTTTAATGCTGCTTTGGTTGAGGAGGTTCCAACTGTATTGGTTTGTAAATTTATAGCAGCAGTAACGTTTCCGTTATTCGCATTTCCACTGGTATTGACAGCATTTGCAACTCCACTGGGAGGATTACTGGTTTCTACCATATTGATCTTATAACTCAGATGAGAATCTTTGAATAACTCAATCGTAAGATAGTAAGGGAGATAACCTGATGCTTCAGCACTGATGTTGAATCTTACGGGAGAGCTATTGGTGGGAATTACATTTTTTTTGAGAGCCAGTGTCATAAATCCTTTGTCTGATTGATATGAGGAAGCAGATTGTCCACTTATTTCCGTAACAGCAGTGGCAAAATCTCCGCTTATAGTTACTGTTACTTTTTTATTGTCCAGAGAACCGATGGGATCTCCTGAAGAAGCATTTATGAATACGAGATTAAATGTAGATTCCGCAGCTGTGTAATTGATAGTAAAAGGGATGTTGTTAATTGGATCGTCATCTTTACAGGTATTCAGTAACATTAATCCTGAAAATG
>CAIUKU010000519.1 GCA_903899825.1 uncultured Bacteroidales bacterium
CGGAGTTAAAGGTAGGAAGTTTAATGAAAGTACCCAAGGTTAAAAGAACTTATTTACTTGAGCCTTTGCACAAAGCCGCCATTGCGCAATTGCCACGTGTTAGCACTTCGCTGTGAGAACAAAATTTAAGCGTTGTGCTTATCGGACCAACTTGCAGTTAGCTTGCGTCTTGCTGTTCAATAATGTTACAACGCTGATTGCAGACATGCAGCATGCACGAAGATGATTAAAGGCAACACGATGCCCCACGTTTAGTACCGAGTGTGGCCGCGAAACCTTACACATAGAAACAGAGTAGGGGATTCCGATTGTGGCCGCGAAGCCTTGCATCTAGATACAGGAAGCGGCCGCGTAAACATACACACAGAAACAGAGTAATAATTTTCCGAGAGTGGCTGAGTAATGCTGAGATAATTTTATGAGAGAACGAGAACGTGATGACAGTGAGTGCTAACGTTTTGCAGATTGGCGATGGGCGGGCTTTTCAGCACAAAATTTTGTTCGGAGCGATGAACTTTCGGCTACCACAAAACTGTCAAGCGGAGACGAATCCCCGCCTATTGCCAATGTGCTGTTATAGGCTGGGCTTATTTGTACAATTCTTTCAAAAAGTCGTAGCAAAGTTTATCTTCTTTTTCTTGTAATTCTTCAGCTTTCTTGCTGTTGTATTCCCATTTTCCAATGTAATCTTTTTTTATTAAGTTCTTAATTACATCGTCTTTGTAAGAGTCGAAAAGTGCGGGGTATTCTTTTTCAACCTCTAAACATTTTGTAACTTCTTCTGGAACTGCAAAGTCGGCTGTACTCATATTAACACCGTCCTTTCTAATCTCAATAACTTCAATGTACACATTGTAGTCCCTTAAAAAGGATTCGACATTTTTTCCTGCAAATTTATCTTTGTCCGAATACTCTACTTCCCAATAGCCAATTCGTGATGAATTAAGTGGGTCAGTTTCTATACACCTGTGTTTATCATAATAGTTATCGTCTCCGTGAATTTTAGCTTTGTAGCCATAATCGAAACGGATTTGTTGAACTGCTCCTTGTAAAGGTGTCATACGAAACCCTAAATTTACTTCTTTGAGTTCTCCAATGTAATCGTAATACTCTTTACTAATATTAGCTAGTTCAACCTTAACATATTTGTCTAACGAATTGTCGGCTAAGTACTTTTTCCAATAATTTATTGTAGAGTCTGCCTTGGTTGAATAAATGCCAAAATCCTTTTCCCATTCCTTTTCCCATTTTTCTGATAATGGTTTCCAATGTGTGGTATCTCTTAAGAATTTATAATAGTCGAAAAGTCTGCTGTATGTTACATCGTTGAACTTCGCTTTTTTAATGTCGTCCATTTCGTCAACGCTTTTGCGAATGTTTTCATAGAAACTTGTGAACATCGTGTCGCTTTTTATTGCTTTTGACAATTCGTCCGTACTAAGTTTTTCGGAAACTGGTTTGTCTGATATACTGTTACAACTACTAAAAATAATTGCAAGTCCTAAAATGAGTAATGACAGTCTTTTCATTGTCGTGATTATTTTTTACGTTTAAAAACAAAGTTTAATTCTGATGTTCTAACATTTGGTTGCATTCCTGTAACATATTCACTGCTTCCGAAATTTGGATGAACAGTTTCTGTCGTTGGATAAACGTTAACTAATTCCCAACCGTCTTTCCCAAATAGGTTTAAGGCTTCGTCTGTAACATCAAATTTTTTCGGGTCAAATTTTGATGCTTCCTTTTCTGTTCCTTTGACGGTAACAACTTTGTATTCCCAATTAGATGTACAAGATGTAATGCTAAGTCCTAAAATTGCGATAAATAATACTTTTTTCATTTTACATTTATTTTTTTGCTATCTACTCTTACGGCTTTGTAGATGTCTTGCCCCGTTTCAATAGTTCAGCTCTATGTCAGAGTGTTGTCGGTGTCGTAGCCTTGCCTATAACGTTTTCACAGTTTGCGTCAGGCGGGGAATTCGAAGGTACAATGTTTAATCATTATTCTAAAGCTCAATAGAAATAAAAAGATGAGGATAGCAGAATGCCCCGCTTGCGCTAAACTGTGTGTTATGTGCCGTTAATTCTGTTGCTTAGTCACTTTTGCTTTCTGGTCAGGTTTTATAATTTGCTTATTTTGAAAAATTAGATATATCGTCTGCTTGATTGATGGACAGCAACGTGGGTCATCGTCTGCATAAGAAATATTTGAACAGAATATTTTTTCATTTTCAATTTTATCAGCATCATAAGCAAATCCTTCGTCTGTAAAATTGTCTTTCCCCTTGTCAGCAATGAGAATATATTCATTTCCAGTTTTTATATAAACAGTAAAACCTTCTTCCATACATTGCAAAAACATTAAAGCGTTCCCACCACCAGCGTCTCTGTCATTGTCAGTCGCTTCAATACACCAATCAATAAAGGCATCTTTAATGCCATCACCGTTTAAATCTCCGAAAAGTACTTTTATTTTAGCTGTCCGTCCGTCCAGTCTGGGTGTTAGGTATTGAAGCTGCTTTTTCTTTAGTAATGCTTCGTCATTGGAATTTTGTCCGAATAAAATGTTTGTCGACAAAATTATAACGGCTAATGTTAGAATTTGTTTTGTTTTCATTTAGAGATTTATTAATGATTTGTTTATAATTCTGTCGTCTTGCTTAATGGCACATAACGTTCAGGCGGCTTGCGTCAGTGGCGACTTTAAGAAACGAGAACTATTAGGTAAGAACAAATGTACTCAGAAATCATCAACGTCAGGTAAGAATAATTGGAGCCATTGCGCAAGCCGTAGGTTAGAGGAGGTGCACG
>CAIUKU010000520.1 GCA_903899825.1 uncultured Bacteroidales bacterium
GGAATAAACAATGCGAAAGCAGCTATGTTCAGAAAAAAGATTATTTTCCGGATAAGTTATTAAAAATCTTCTGTTCAATTGCTGTAGTGGAATAACCCGGAACAAAATCTATCGTCTTTACTTCTCCTTTTTTGGCCATTAATATATCATATCCTACAATATTTTCGGGATTATAATCGCTGCCTTTGATCAAAACATCCGGTTGTATCAATTTTATGAGGTTGTAGGGAGTATCTTCATCGAATAAGACAACTGCACCAACAAAACTTAAAGAGGCCATAATCAGAGCTCTTGCATTTTCATCGTTGATCGGACGATGCATGCCTTTCAATTTTCGAACAGATTGATCAGTATTAAGTCCGATAATTAAAATATCACCTTCTGAGGCAGCTTTTGCAAGATATTCAATATGTCCGGCATGAAGGATATCAAAACAACCATTGGTAAATACAATTTTCATTGACTTGAATCTCCAATAAGCCAATTTTGAGGGCAAATCATTAACAGTAATTATTTTAGATCTGATTACTTCAAATTGATTCATTTTTAACATTTTTAAGCAAAGGTAAAACCATCAGTGCAATAAGTCCAAGTATAATTATTAATAGTGTTTGAGAAGACCAGGCTATCCATCCCATAGCATAACCTACTGTTTTTGGAATAGAAAAAATAACCAAAGTTTGTGAAATAATCACAGGATATATTCCAATTCCTCCCGGAACTATCATAATTCCAACAGACCCCATCACCAGAGCAGATAATACGACATTCAATCCCAATGATGCAGTTTGATCAAAGCAAAAGAAAATCAACCAGGTCATTAAAAAATAATTTAACCAGATAAACAGGCTATGAAAAATAAAGAGCAAGGGTTTATCCACTTTAGAAAGTGATTTTAAACCTTCAATAAATCCCAGTAATATGACTACTATTTTTTGATAAATATTTGAAGATGTGATCTTTTTCTTAAAAATTAAAAATAAGATAAAGACAATGAAAATAAAAATCAGAATACCTATAAAAATAAAATTGGTAAGATTAAAATTATTGAATTTGTCAGCAAATTTTATCCAAAAACTATCATAAAGATAATCTTTTAAATTATGAAATTCGACAATTAAAGTAAGAAGAAATAACACGAAAAAAATCAGCATATCAATGGTTCTTTCGGTAATTACAGTACCAAATGATTTACTAACAGGAATTTTCTCATATTTATGCAGAATACCACAACGCATCACTTCACCTAAACGGGGGAAGGCAAGATTGGCAAAATAACCAACCATAACTGCAGCAAAAGTTGTTTTTAGTTTGGGGTGGTAACCCATAGGTTTCAGTAACATCTGCCATCGCATTGAACGGCTTAAATGACTTAAAATACCCGGAATGATGGCTAGGAATACCCATAAATAGTTAGCAGACCGGAATGAATTTGAAATTTCAAATTTTTCAGTTGGTGAAAGTTTGCGTTGAAACCACCAGATGAAGAAAATCCCCAGTCCAATGAAAAAGATAAATTTCAGTATGAGCAGTACTTTCTTTTTCAATATTAAACTTTGTTATTTTGCGGAAAAATAATACTGGGAGTAAATTGTTTCGCTTCTTTAAAGTCCATGGTAGCATAAGAAACAATTATGATAAGATCGCCTACAGCAACCTTTCGGGCAGCAGCTCCATTGATACCAATTACACCTGAACTTCTTTCACCTTTGATTACATAAGTATCAAATCGTTCTCCATTATTGATATTGTATATATGAACTCTTTCGTTTTCAATTAAATTGACTGCATCCATCAAATCTTCATCAATCGTAATACTACCGATATAATTGATGTTGGCTTCGATAATAATCGCCCTGTGTATTTTTGATTTTAAAACTTCTATTTGCATGATGTGGCAAAATTAATCATTTTTATTTTAATTAATACATTTTTTGATGCTTTTGAGTTCAAAAAGCTAAATCAAAAACAAATTATTATCAATATTGTTGCCATTCAAGTATAATATACCTGATAGTTTAAAGATTGTATTCATTATTATTTATAAATAAATCCTTGTCAATTTATGGTAATA
>CAIUKU010000521.1 GCA_903899825.1 uncultured Bacteroidales bacterium
TAGCAAAAAGTTTGAAAATAAATAAGTTAAGATGTTTTATAAAAATAATATAATATATTGAAACAAAATAATTTGTTATTTAAGTGAATTTAATCTGAGCTATTGAATCAAAATTATCGTACTTTTTCTTTTCAGATAATTGAAGAAATTATTTCGATAATTTTACTTAGAAACTAAATGCATTCTTCTTTCAACAGATTTATCCCCTCACTTAATCCTTTATTTTATTGTTATACATAGAACAGGCTGATCTCGTTAAATATTGTTAAATGTGTTAAGCAAATTATTAACAGTAAAATAAAATCACTTACATTTGTCAAATAATTTTAAACCTCAAAATATGAAAAAATACATCTTTTCAATATCGGTATTGATATTGCTATTTACCCTCACTGTTACTGCTCAAAAAAACAAAGCGGTTGTATTGGCCAATGCTGCCGACTCCATCAGTTATTTGATCGGTGCTGATATTGGTCATAATTTAGTGAACAATGCCATTGATTTTAAAGCAGCATTGTTGTTTAAAGGAATTGAAGATGCCGTTAAAAACATGGATACCCTTATTGTCAGCAAACAAAAGAAAGACGAAGTCCTTGGAAAATGGCAACAGGAAAGAATGAAAAAGCAGGAACTGGAAAAAGCAAAAAAGTCAGAAGGTGCCAAAACAGCAGGTCAGGCCTTTTTAGCTAAAAACAGAACAGCCGAAGGTGTTAAGGAATTACCAAGCGGTTTGCAATATAAAGTTATAAAAGAAGGAAGTGGTGAACATCCTAAAGCTACAGATAAAGTTAAAGTTCACTACCATGGTACCCTGATAGATGGAAGCGTTTTCGATTCATCTGTTGAAAGAGGTGAACCAATTTCCTTTGGATTAAACCAGGTAATTCCGGGTTGGACAGAAGGTGTTCAACTGATGACCCCAGGCTCAAAATATATATTCTACATCCCGTCTAATTTAGCATATGGCGATAGAGAAGCCGGAAAAATACCTCCCGGATCTACTTTAATTTTTGAAGTGGAATTGTTTTCGATAGAAGCACCGGCTGAAAAATAATTGTTTTTTACTATACTATCATTAAGTTTTAAAAAGTCTCTGTAATTTTTATAGAGACTTTTTTTTATCTTTGCATGCATAATTTTATGATGAATGACACTTAATTCATTAAAAGAAAAAACAGTAGGCATTGCCGGTTGTGGCGGTTTAGGTTCCAATGCTGCCATTGCACTGGCAAGAATTGGTATCGGGAAACTCATTATTGTCGATTTTGATATTATTGTATTAAGCAATCTTAACCGTCAGTATTTTTTCATGGATCAATTGGGTATGCCCAAAGTGGATGCGCTCGAAATTAATATTGCAAGGGTAAATCCAGCGGTTATCGTCGAAAAACATTTTATTCAGCTTGGCCCTGAAAACATCTCCATCCTCTTTCAGGATTGTGATATTATCATTGAAGCTTTTGATCTGTCAGCAATGAAAAAAATGCTGATAGAAACAATACTTACCGAAATGCCCGAAAAATACATTGTTTCCGGCTCAGGTATGGCTGGTTGGGGAAACAACAATGCAATCAAAACCATTCACTACGATAAACTATACATTTGCGGTGATTTAGAGACTGAAATTTCTGAAAACACACCACCTCTCGCTCCCCGTGTTGGTATTGTAGCAAATATGCAGGCCAATCAGGTAGTTGAAATCCTCTTACATAAAAAAATACAATAATATGGAAATCATACTTAATAATACAAACGAAAAAATAGATGCCGGCGAAATAAGCGTTGCAGAACTCCTCGTATTGAAAAACTTTATTTTTAAAATGCTGGTCATTAAAGTAAATGATAAAGTGGTTAAAAAGCAGGATTATGAAACAACGATCATTAAAGATGGTGACCATGTAGTGGTGCTGCATCTGGTAAGCGGAGGATAGGAAAAAGTACTTAGAGTACTTAGAGTACTTGGAGTACTTAAAGTACTTGGAGTAATTGAAGTTATTGAAGATTTGTGAATATAAATCAGCTGGAGTTAATATCCTGATATCAGAAAACCAATTTTTTCCAGCATAAAAAACTCATGAAATAGCCATAAGAATAAAGTTCATACAAACCGAGAATGATATTATATGGCGAAACGAAGTTCATGAACACAATTAAAAAAAATCATACATGTGAATAATTCCATTTGACAATTAAATACTTTTTAAAATAATAACAAATGAAAAACATTCAGTATCATCTATATTTTATCTACTTTTGTATCCCATTTTCAAAATAAAACACTTATGTCTAAATATATCAGCATATTCATCATCGCAATCTTTGCTGTATTTTTATCTGCCTGCGAAACCGACTTTAATCCGAATGCAGAATACAAAGATATTACCGTAGTATATGGATTGCTCAATCAAAGCGATACTTTTACCTATATAAAAATCAACAAAGCTTTTCTGGGTGATGCCAGTGCTTATGTAATGGCTCAAAATGAAGACTTCAGCAGCTATGGCAACGACCTGACAGTTACCATGGACGAGATGCTTAACGGAAGTCTGACCAAAACGTTTACCTTTGACACATCTACTGTTTACAACAAAGAATCCGGCATTTTTTATGCTCCAAGACAAATTTTATACAGATGTTTAACACTTAATCAATTAAACCAGGACGCAATTTATCAATTAAAAATCAAAAATAAGAAAAGCGGGAAAATAATCAGTGCACAAACAAGCTTGGTCAATCGTTTTGATATTACCCGACCAGCCTATAATCCACAGGGAAGTATTGAATTTTCTGCATTATCCACCGCGAAGTCAAAAATAGAATGGTTTTCTACTACAGGAGGTAAAAAATACCAGGTAAATATGCGTGTTAATTATTTTGAAAGCTTTGATGGTGCGAACTATAATTCAAAATTTTATGACATCAACCTTGGAACCATCACCAGAAAAACACTTGAATCAGGTACCGAAATGCTGGTAGAGTATTCCTCTCTTGGTTTTTATGAATCACTGAAAAACAATCTGAAATGGTCTTCTGATACATTAGTAATATTCCGGAAACCTGGGAAAATAGAATTTCAAATCAGCGTAGCAGCGGATGATTTAAGTACCTATATTGAAGTAAATGAAGCTTCTAACAGCATTGTTCAGGTACGTCCCGAATTCAGCAATATCAGCAATGGAATCGGAATATTTTCTGCAAGATACAATACAGCCATTGATCACCCGAGAAAACTGGATTTAGGATCAAAATCAAGAACAATATTGCATGAGCAATATCCAATGCTTGGTTTCTAAAAAAAATAAAAAA
>CAIUKU010000522.1 GCA_903899825.1 uncultured Bacteroidales bacterium
GAAAATCAATAACATAAAAATTTAAATCTTTGATTTTGAAAATTGAGTTGAAATTAATCAAATCTTAATATATGGTAATGCATACGAAAAGAAACATTTGATAGTAAAAATCAATAAGAGTTTACCAATATGAGAATATTTTATTATTATTTACATTTGGGTTATATAACCCACCAAGCATGGGTTAAATAACCCAATTACTTAAAATTTGTATTTTTTGATTTTATATCTTAATGTGTCTCTTGAAATTCCGAGCAATTCTGAAGCCTTGGTTTGATTAAAATCAGTTTTTTGAAGGGCTTGTTTAATCATTAGCTTTTCAATATCATATAATGAAAGGTTTTCATCAAATGGAAATTGAAGTTTTTCAGAGGTAAAATTGAAACTAGTTTCCTCTTGAGTAAAGGTTTTGGTAGTTTCATTAAGTGTAACTATCTCTCCAGGAAAACTTTCAGCCTGAAGTGTATTCATTGTTTCGAGAATAACTGCACGTTCCATTACATTTCGCAGTTCTCTGATATTTCCAGGCCACTGATACTGGATTAATAAATTAATTACTGAGTCATTAATCTTTTTTATGTTTTTTTGGAACTGAAGATTGAAATACTTGATGAAATATTCTGCCAATAATGGGATGTCTTCTTTTCTGTCACGAAGAGAAGGAAGTATTATCTGAAATACTTTAAGTCTGTAATAAAGGTCTTCTCTGAAAGATTTTTCATTTACAGCCTTTATCAAATCTCTGTTTGTGGCTGCAATTATTCTTATATCAACAGGTATATTTAAAGTTCCTCCCAATCTGCGGACAATTCTGTTTTCAAGCACTCCTAGTAATTTTATCTGTGTAGCTTGGTTTATCTCACCAATTTCATCTAGGAAAACTGTGCCTCCTTCAGCAATCTCAAAGAGCCCTTTTTTCATTATTTTGGCATCCGTAAATGCACCTTTTTCATAGCCGAATAATTCACTTTCTAACAATGAATCAGGCAGTGATGAGCAATTAATTGTAACAAAAGGTTTGTCATTACGTGTACTTTCGTTATGGATAGCATGTGCAAACATATCTTTTCCTGTTCCACTTTCTCCTAATAGTAAAATAGTTGTGGATTTTGTTTTTGCAATTTTTCGGGATAACTGAATAATTTCATTGAATATTGGTGCTTCTCCAATTATATGATCAAAAGTAATAATGTCTTTTTGTTGTCTTCTTAATATTTGAATTTCTTTATTTAAATTTATTTTTGCTTTGATATTTTCTAAAATAACGTCAATCTCCTCAAAAATAAAAGGTTTATTTATATATTCACTAGCACCTGACTTCATTGCTATTACAGCCGTTTCGATGGATCCATAAGCAGTCATGAATACTATTATTGCTTCTTCGTCCAATGATGTTAATTTTAAAATAACTTCAAGACCCTGCATATTGGGTAATTTGTTATCAACAAAAACTACTTCAGGGCGGTTTAATTCAAACAGTTTGATTCCTTCTTCACCAGTTTCTGCAGAATAAACCACATAACCTTTAGAAGTAAGGTGCTTTTCTAAAGACCAGCGGATTAACTTCTCATCTTCAATAATCAGAATTTTTAGACTTTTCATGAAAGTTGCAAATTAGTTTTAGATTAATTTATAAGTATTATAATGGAAGAGATATAAAAAAAGTACAACCTATATCCGCATTATTAATGAACCATAATTCTCCTTTATGCTTTTCTACTATGTCTTTTGAAATTGCGAGACCAAGTCCTGTGCCTTTTGTTCGGGTTGTATAAAATGGCTTGAATATTTCCGCTTCAAATTCTGAAGAAATGCCACTTCCGTTATCGCATACTGAAATAATTACAAATTTCTTAAATGAATCGAATTTTGTAGTATAAATAATGGTTCCGTTCTCATTGATAGCTTGTATTGCATTAAAACTTAAATTTAACAGGACGTTTTCAATCAATTCATGGTCGAAAGCAAATACAGGAATTTCTTCATCCAGTTCTAATTTAAGATGGATTACTTTATCGTGCGACTGATGCTCTAAAAAGAAAATCAAAGATTTAATAACCTCATTGATATCACCGTCGGTTAATATAATATCTTTAGACCTTGAAAATTTAAGCATATTGGAAATAGCCTGATTTACACGATTTGCTTGTCGTTGTATTTCTTCAAGGATGGGTTTGTTATCAGAATCTTTTGTTTCAGCAATAATAATTTCAAGTGCTCTTGCTATGCCGGTAATCGGATTTCTTATTTCATGTGCTATTCTCGCTGTCATTTCTCCAATGGTTGCAAGTTTTTGAGCGTTAAGCAACTCTCTTTGGTGATAATTTTGAAGTTTCTGCTGAGCTTTTTCAAAAGTATTCAACATCTCATTAAAGTCTTTTCCCAGACTGCCTAATTCCCTTACTTCCGGAATTTCCATTCGCTTTTCCAGTTTGCCCTGATTTATCATAGCGAGAGCAGATCTGAACTGATTCAGTGATTTTCTGATATATTTATAGTGTAAATACCCAACAAGCAGAAAAATAGAAAACAAAATTAAAATAGTGTAATAATAACTAAAACGCCTTGTAAAAGAAATAATACTTTGAGTCTCATTATCAGATATATCTAATACAATAATTCCCAAATTTGTTTGAGAAGGATTGTGGCAAGCATGACATGAAGGAGCATTCAGCATTTTAATAAAAACCCTATGATACGAAGTTAGATCTTTATTATATGTTTTAACTGTAATGTTTTTGGTTTGTTTAAATATTTGTTCAAAAGCAGTGGTATCATTTCCCAATGAATTATAGTCATTTGGATATGTTATTTTTGAGTTGGAATTCACAAGATATGTTTTTAGCACTTCTTTGTTTTTCTCAGTATTTTTCAACATTGATTTTATAATTCTTCCATCATGAAGTCCAATGGTAAAATAAAACTGATCTCTCAAAAGATTCATTTGTGAATATGTTTCTTCAGTATGTGTCAATAATTTATTTTTAAGTAAAATATTAAAAAAGCTGAAAGAAATAATAGAAAAAATTGAAACTACCACAATTATTGTACCTATTATTTTAACCCGAAAACTAAAAATTTTCATATATATATTTTTGATTGTTAATAGGTATATGGATTATGAACTACACCATGACATTTAAGATAACATCGGCCTCTTCTACTACCTAAATCTTCAAAACGTATAGCAACACCTGTAGCTGCAGCTGTAACCACGCCTGTCCTGAAATTAATAAGGTTTGAATTATTGGTAGCGTTTCCTTGTGTTGAACTTATACCATGAGGATCGTGGCAGGTATTGCAAGGTGTTCTTGCTCCGGTAATATGTTTGCTGTGCTCTTTGAAAGAAATATCAGAAAGTATAGATGTACGATTATGGCAGCTGTAACAAAGTGCATAAGCAGCAGCAGATTCTGTTGTTCCGGCAGAATTTGTAGCTCCATCCGTTTTTAAATATTGTAATTTCAGGATTTGTGGAAATGAGGAGCCATGAGGTCCGGCTGGTGAACCAACACCATCACTGGCATGACAATTGGTGCAATACATTCTGCTTGAAGTGGTCCATGGAGCGATAAGGCTGGGAACGGAAGTATTGACACCTACAGTAGCTACTGAATGATAGGCAGGATTTCCGGGAGCAAGTTCAAG
Organism: uncultured Bacteroidales bacterium; assembly: GCA_903899825.1. Classification (GTDB taxonomy): domain Bacteria; phylum Bacteroidota; class Bacteroidia; order Bacteroidales; family JACABE01; genus JACABE01. The sequence continues at coordinate 3,649 of CAIUKU010000522.1, forward strand.
TCGTATATTATTCTGAACAATTACCCTTGCTGTTGCAGTAGCTGGTGCACCAGCACTACCAGCATGACAGCGGTAACATACTTCATACGAATTTGTTGCAGGATTCACTGCCACACCGCTTTGATTAACTCCTTTTACACCGGCCAAAAATCCATTCACAAAAGGAGCAACAGCAGTTAGATTCTTTGCTGCGTGTGGATTATGGCAATCAACACATTCAACATGCATCGTTGTTACCTGAGTGGCTTCGTTGGCAACATGAATATTGGTATAATTGGAAATATTATGTTTGTAGGGTTTTGCAAACTGAGCAGAAATATTTTTTGTTGCTGCATTTCCGTTATGACAATCAAGACAGTTGCTCTCCTCAGCCTGATACTTTAGCAACATAATATTGCTTCCTGAATTATGGGGATTGTGACAGCTTTCACAAGCGTTTTGTGCTACAGTTATCATGCTGGGGTCGGTAAACGGCCAGGGATCAGGAGCTGTTCCATTCCATGTTTTAGTTGATGTATTATGACTGCTTGCAGTCCAATAAGTACGTTGGTGACAACTGTTGCATAAATTTGAATTCTGTGAAGTGGCAAGCAGAAAGTCGGAAATAATATTTTTATGTGGATCGTGGCAGGAAGTACATTGAACTTTTCCATTTTTCAATGCTACAGGAGTTGTAATGGATAATGGATCTTTTAATTGACCATCAGTAGTAGCCAATGCTGAATTATAAATAAATGAAATCGGATGATCATTTCTTAAGTTTTGTGTTAGGTTACTAACACCTGAAGGAATAAAATTAGATGCTGTCATATTGATAGCAGAAGAACGGCTAATAACACTTCCAAGTGCTATGGTTCCATCATGACAGGAAAGACAAAGAATTGACGTACCATCCGGTTGACCCGGTAAAGCCTGAAGGGTTGAACTTGAATAAAGAGTATAGTTTAATCCAGGATCGTTTCTATTCCATAAAGGAGCAACCGGTCTGCTGTTATGGGGTGTATGACAGAATAAGCAAATCTCAGTTTCGGTAATTGCTTTAACAGTTCCGGGCCCGCTAACTGAAAGATTGTGTTTTGTTGTAACAATAGATTGAGCATTTATTATAGCAGGGAAGTATAATAAAAACAGTAAAAAAATTGGAATAATCAGTTTCTTCATTTTAAATCTGTATGAATTAATCGAAAAACTTGAACTCTTGAGTTATAGGTATCCGCCACATAAATATAATTTCTATCATCAATAAAAATACCAGTAGGCATCCAAAACTCTGAATTTGCATGTCCCTGACAACCAAATTTATATAAAAAAATCCCTTTGCTGTCAAATACCTGAACCACATGAAAAAGGGCATCTACAACATAAATATTACCAAAAGTGTCAGTTGCAATTCCTTTTGGCTTGGAAAAGAATCCGGTAGCATCTCCATTTTCTCCAAAAACACGGATTACTTCTCCTTCTTTATTTAAAACCTGAATTCTGAAGTTCATGGCATCATTGATATAAATAAGACCTTGTTTATCTATCCAGATATGCGTCGGATAATTAAATTCCCCTTTAGCATTTCCTCTATTTCCAATTCTTTTTAATAATTCTCCTTTTTCATTAAGAACCGAAATCCGATGTGCTTTGGTTTCTAATACCCATATTTCTTTTTTTAACTTTAAATATGCAATCCCAGTAGGTTGATCAAGTTTCAGCGTGTCATTCAGAAGTTGAAGTTTTTTATTCCCTGAAGAAATCAAAAAGATTTTATTAGCTTTTGAATCTGTGAATAACATACTGGTATTTGAAACCGAACAAATCCCAACTAAAGAAGACAAGTCGTATTCAGTTTTCAAAACTGATTGGGGGATATCACCCACTTCATTCTGAACTTGAAATATAGTTTTTCCTCCCTGATCTAAAACCCAAAATTCATTAACATTACATATTAATATTGCAACAGGATTTATCAATACTGCTGGCTTGATACCAAAGAAAAAAGCATTCAATCGATCCTTAAATCTTTTTGACTTTTTTTTATTTTCTGCTGAAGGCCAAGTATTTACCCATTCTACATGGGAGTTTTCAATCTGATTACTATTAGTGTCAATAAAAGCATTTTGCGCATCAACATTCCACGAAATACTAAGCAAAATCAATAATGTAAAAATCAAATAAGAAAGAAATACTGGTACATTTAGTTTCATAATTGAATGCAATATAGTATGGAAATTGCTAAATATTGGGCTTACCACATATCACCTAAGCAAATTTCATGCAAATAATAATTTTATCAGACAAAATAAGCTATCTGTAATATTTCTGAAATATAATACCTAATTTATTCTAA
>CAIUKU010000523.1 GCA_903899825.1 uncultured Bacteroidales bacterium
AAACCGGAATCTATCAGTTGCTCTTAACGGATCAGCATGGTAAATATGCTTCAGTAAGGTTTATTAAATCAGAATAAAATAAGCATAAAGCATACAAAATCAAATAAATGTTGATTATTTATGTGGTTTAATCGTTTTTTTTATAATTTTACAGTATTAATTTTTTCAACCTGATACAACCTTTTTAAGATTTCAAGTCTCTTTAGAAAAAACAATAATAATAATAATAATTTAAAAATCATGAAAAAGAAAATTTTACTTTTGTGTTTTGCCTTCTTCGGTTTTGTTTCATTACAGGCACAAATGGCTTTCGTTGTTGGGGGCTATGTTACCAATATAAACGGAGGTGCAGCAATAGCTAATCATCCGGTTTATATTATGTCTGATAGTGTTGGATCATACATCTATTATGGCACTGCTTATACAAATTCTAACGGCTATTATACATTTACAGTTACGAATGTTCCAACGCCGGGTTTATTGGTTAATTTTCATGTTTACACCTTCGACTGTAATGGTGCTGCACAAACAACCCTGCTAACCAATGCCAATCCGCAAAATGTAGTCAATTTTTCAATTTGCAACGGAACTGCAACAAGCTGTCAGGCATTATTTAATTATTTTTTCACCAATGGGCATACTGTTAATTTTCAGGATATTTCAACAGGCAGTCCTGTTTCCTGGTTATGGAATTTTGGAGATGGAACATCTTCCACACTTCAGAATCCTACACATGTATACAATATTAGCGGAAGCGTGGTAATTTGTCTGACTATTACAACCAATAATTGTACTTCAACCTATTGCGATTCCATTTATATTCAGAATACTCCAACTAACAGCTGCGCTGCAAATTATTCATATTATGCTGATTCCAATTCCGCTTCTAATCCAGGTATGATACATTTTAGTAATAGTTCAACTTCAACGTATACAAATTATCAGCTTGTTTATTTTTGGGACTTTGGTGATGGAACTACTTCAACACAACAAAATCCGATACATACTTTTGCTTCAAATCCTTCCGGAGGATACAATGTTTGTTTAACATTAAAAGTACTTAATTCAGCTGCAACTATTGTGTGCCAGGATACCTATTGTCATTTTGTTAATGTAGGTAATTCAGTTTTTGGTTGTCAGAATTCCATAACTTATACACATCAGAATCTATTGTATGCTTTTACCGGGTTTATCAATTCAAATTATGCAACTACTTACGTCTGGAATTTTGGAGATGGAACTACTGCTACAGGTCAGAATGTTACCCATACATTTGCCCAACCAGCTCCGGGAAGCAACGGATATCAAGTATGTTTGTATACAACTACAATCAGTAACGGAATTGCTTGTACTGATACCAGTTGTATGTTTGTTACAATTGCCAATACAAGCGGAACTATTATTCAGGGATTTGTTACAGCAGGGAATAATGATGTTTACGATGGTTATGTATTGATATATCAGGCCAATAATTCTACCATGTCTTATGCTTTATTAGATACCCTGGTATTGGATTCACTGGGATATTTCTTTTATAATTACGTAAATGTACCACCAAGTAATCCCGTTTTTTTAATTAAAGCAGTGCAAAATCCTACAGCTTTGAATTATGCCCAATATGCACCTACTTTCTACCACAATACAATCAACTGGGCAACCGCTACAGCTGTTTTCCCATCAGCCGCTACTGTTTTCTATAATATTGCTATGATACATTTACCAACCCCTATTATTGGAGGTGGAACCTTGTCAGGCAATGTATTCCAGGGTGGAACCAAAAGTCTTGGAGACAATCCACTTTCAGGTGTTGAGTTGATACTGACAGATGAAAATGATGCTCCATTGAAAATTACTTATTCAAACTCAACAGGTAACTTTAGTTTTAACAATCTTGCCATGGGTAGCTATAAACTACATCTGGAAATTGCGGGCGTTAATTATACCCCTTATACAGTTACATTAAGCAATTCCAATCCAAGTGTAAATACTATATCTGTGATTGTAAACAATACAGGAGCAATTATTACCGGTATCGAAAATGAATTAAACAATACTTCTACTGTCAGTGAGATTTATCCAAATCCTGCTACTTCAGATGCATTTGTAGAAATTCAGAACCTTAAAACAGATAAAATTATGGTTTCCATTTTTGACAATACAGGTGTTAGATTATCTGCAACTGAATACAATGTTAATGGTAATCAACGCATCAATCTGAACCAGCATCATTTTGCTAGCGGGATTTATACTGTAAAAATTCAGACTGCTAATGGAATAAGCATTATTAAAAAATTAGTCATAACAAAGTAAAAATTTAGTTTAATTAAAAAAAGGCTTCTGAAATGATCTGCCCCCAAAAAGTTGGACTGATTAATAAATAAAATTTAAATGGACTGAGTTCGGAAATTAACCGGACTTAGTCCTTTTAGTTTAGCTTTGATTCTGTAATTGTTGTAGTAATGAATATAATTTTTTAGTTCGCTTTCAAAGTTATCGATAGAACTAAATTTCTGCAAATATAGTAATTCAGATTTTAGTATACCAAAGAAATTTTCCATTGCTGCATTATCTAAGCAATTTCCCTTTCTGGACATACTTTGTATAATTCCTTTATTTTTAAGTGCTTTCTGATAAGTGGCATGTTGATATTGCCATCCTTGATCAGAGTGTAAAATCAGTCCTGTATCATTATCTACTCCCTTAAGTGCTTTACCGAGCATGTTTGTAACCATAATCAAATTCGGATGAGCACTGATAGTATAGCTTATTATTTCCCCATTAAATAAATCCATAATAGGAGATAAATATCTTTTTTCACCAAACAATGCAAACTCAGTCACATCAGTTACCCATTTTCTATTAGGTGCAATTGCTTTAAAATCACGTTCAAGCACATTAGGTGCTATTTTACCTGAAGAACCTTTATAAGATCGATATTTTTTGATCCTTACCTGAGATTTAATTCCGCTCTCACGCATTAATCTCTCAACAGTTTTATGATTGATTGTTATGGAGCGGTTATGAAGTTCCAGCGTAATACGTCTGTAACCGTATCTACCCTTATTCAGATGAAAAATATCACAAACCTGCTTGCGGATAGAATCATATTTATCAGGTGCCTGCAACTGTTTTATATGATAATAAAATGTTGCTCGTGCCATCGACGCAGCTTTCAATAGATGTAAAAGCTCATGTTCAAGCCTTAGTCCTTCGATGGCCTGGGTTGTTTCCCGCTTTCGCGTGCTACCCGTTCCTGTACTAAGACTCTCAATTTTTTTAGGTAAGCATTCTCAGCTTTAAGATAACGTACCTCTTCCTGAAGCTTCTCTAACTCTGTTTCCGGTACTTTTTTCTTTGGTCTTTCCATAGCTTTTGGTGGTCGCCCTTGCTTAATTGTTGTAAGGACTTCGTATCCATGTAATTTTACTTTTTGAGTCCATGAATATACAGCAGAAGAACTTACATTATACTTTAAGGCTACAGTTTCGAAAGTTAAGAATTTTTCCAATACGGCTCTAACCGCCTGACATTTAATTTCTGAACTGAATGAACTATGAGATAGATTCTCAAAACCTTTAACACCTAATTCCTGATAAGATCTAATCCAATGTTTTATTTGGGTTTCACCAACTTTTAACTGTTTGCCAATACTCGTACATCCATAACCCCTTGTGTACAATTCCACAGCATTCTTCTTTTCTTGAATACTGTGTTTTCGATTTTTTCTTTTTCTTTCCATAAAAAAACACCCCAAAAGTTTTTTGTCTAACTTTTGGGGTGCAGTTCA
>CAIUKU010000524.1 GCA_903899825.1 uncultured Bacteroidales bacterium
ATTCAAATACCAGAATGATTTATAAATTAGTTCAATAGTAAATGGTATAATGCCGATCAGAAATAAATAAATGCTTTAGCATTTTTTATCCAATGTTTTGCATTTAATAATTAAATCAAAATAACATTAAATATGTTGCCTGACTGCCCTTAGGCAAGTAGTTTCAATATCTAAGTGGATTGGACAATTACAAATTTTATTTCATATGTTTATTTTTTTAAAATTATTTATTTGTACAGATAGCCTGCCCCGATTTATCGGGGGAACTCGCCAAAATAATCATCCTCGTGTGTATGAATATTTTCACATGCCTCGTTTCGTAAGATAAAAAATCTTAAATAAATATAATCAAAGACAACCTTTTATTATCATATATTGTCTAAACTAAACCATCTTATCAGAAAATACATCTAATGAAATTTAAAAGACTCTCTTTTCTTTCAATTTTTCTTTTCACTGTTTCATTGTACGCAAATGCACAATTAGAGAGCAATATCTGGTATTTTGGTAACCGTGCAGGCATAATTTTTAATACTTCACCACCGAGTGCTCTAATAAATAGTCAAATGTCAACTTATGAAGGATGTGCAACTATTAGTGATGCTACTGGAAATTTGCAGTTTTATACAGATGGTGCTACTGTATGGAATAAGAATCATCAGATAATGGACAACGGTACAGGATTGAATGGATCTTCTGCTTCCACTCAATCTTCAATTATTCTTCCTAAACCCTTGAGTAATTCTATTTATTATATTTTTACCACAGATGCTGAAGAAAATAATTTCGGAGCCAACGGACTACAGTATTCTGTAGTGGATATTAGCATGAACGGCGGATTAGGAAAAGTAATCAGCAAAAACACTGAATTGATTAAACCAACTCCTGAAAAACTAACTGTAGCCAGACATAGTAATAATCTTAACTATTGGGTGATTACTCATGGAATTGAAAATAATAATTTTTACAGCTTTTTAGTTACGAATACCGGAATTAATACAAATGCTGTTATAAGTAGCGTTGGTTCATACCAGAATGACAGTTCTGATTTAATTGGTTATTTAAAAGCATCCAATAATAGCAAAAAATTAGCATCGGCAAAATACCGTAGCGGAGAACTTGAAATATTCGACCTCAATAACACAAATGGTGTTGTTTCCAATGCATTACAAATAGGAAACAACGAAAAATTTTACGGTGTAGAATTTTCACCTGATAATCATAAATTATATACTTCTATTTATAATTCATCTTCAATTTATCAATACGATTTATTAGCAGCAAATATTGCTAATTCAAAGAGCATAATTTACAATGATCATTCCTGCTGTGGAGGTGCATTACAATTAGGATTGGATAAAAAAATATATTATACCAAATATGGAAGTGATTCATTAGGCGTTATCAATTTCCCAGATGCAAATTTATGTAATTTTGTTAAAAATGCAGTCTATTTAAATGGTAAAAAGTGTGAATTCGGCTTACCTAATATTATATCATCTCTAATCATTAAAAATTGCATTATCCCTGATGCGTCTTTCACTGCTTCTGATACTAACATTTGCCAGGGAACAAATATTACTTTTACCAATACAACATCACCACCTTTTACTGCTCAAAAATGGTTAATAAACGGAACAGAATTCGCTGATTCAATTTATACTAATTCTACTTTTACCAATGCCGGAATTTTTACAGTTTCTTTGATTGTTCTGAATGATACATGCAGTGATACTGCAAATATGAAAATAATCGTTCATCCTTCAACAAAAACTATTTTAAACCCTTCAATTTGTCAGGGTGAATCATTTACTGTTGGAAATCATATTTATTCAAATACAGCTACCTATCTTGATACTTTATCCACCATATATGGTTGTGATAGCATTATTACAACAAATTTAATCTGTAAAGCATTGCCGGAAGTTGATTTGGGAAATGATACTTCTATTTGTCAGGGCAGTAAGTTAAAATTAGATGCAACATCAGCCAATGCAACATATTTATGGCAGGATGGATCATCCGATCCTATTTTTAAAGTTACTCAGGAAGGATTATATTGGGTAAGGACTACTCTTAATGACTGTTCTGCATTA
>CAIUKU010000525.1 GCA_903899825.1 uncultured Bacteroidales bacterium
AAATTAGCCAGAAAACGTAATTTTAATGAAGATAAATTAAACGAACTTATTAAGTTACTTCTGACAACAGAAACTTTGCCAAAAAATACAGAGATCATTCCTTAAAAGGCAATTATATGAATTACAGGGATTGCCATATAAAAAACAATTGGGTACTGATTAATAAAAAATCCAAAAGTATCAAACTCATCACACTTATCAGAACCGGAACTCATTCCGATTTATTTTAATAACCTATTATCCTTCTTTTTTCTTATTTTTTTTACTGTCCGCCCAATCAATTATTCCACTAAAAGTCTACAGTCTAAATACCTTAAAAGTGAGAGCTCACTAAGTCAGTATGACAATGAATAATAAGCTACATCATTAAATCGCCACATTCCAAAATTCTTCTTCTGCAATTAAAATCTTTGTTGTAATTTTGAAAACTGAAAAAGGAGAGTAATAATTTGAAGAATTTTTTAGACGAACTGAATGAGGCTCAACGCAAAGCCGTTGAAATTACAGAAGGACCCATCATGATTATTGCCGGAGCTGGTTCCGGGAAAACACGAGCACTTACTTACCGTATAGCTTATTTATTGAGCAAAGGTGTAGATCCGTTCAATATTCTGGCACTTACCTTTACAAATAAGGCAGCCAAGGAAATGAAAGAGCGTGTCTACCAATTGGTAGGTAATTCAGATGCCCGCAATGTGTGGATGGGAACTTTTCATGCTATATTCGCCCGCATGCTTCGTTTCGAAGCCGAAAGACTTGGCTATCCTTCCAACTTTACCATTTATGATACAGACGATACCAAAAGTCTGATGAGAAGCATACTCAAAGAACAGAACCTGGATCCCAAGCAATATGTTCCCAATTATGTGCTGCACCGTATTTCTTCAGCAAAAAGCAGTCTGCTTTCTGCCTCCGATTATAATATGAACGCAGAATTGCTTCAGCAGGATAAGATGGCAAACAAACCCATGATAGGGCAATTGTTTATACTTTACAACCAACGTTTGCGCAAAGCTTCTGCAATGGATTTCGACGATTTGCTTTTTAATACCAATGTTTTGCTTCGTGACTTTCCGGATGTCTTGTACAAATACCAGCAAAAATTTAAATACATTTTGGTGGATGAGTACCAGGATACCAATTATGCCCAATACCTGATTGTAAAAAAGCTGGCTGCCAACAACGAAAATATATGTGTAGTTGGTGATGATGCTCAGAGTATTTATGCTTTTCGTGGCGCCAATATTCAGAATATTTTAAACATCAAAAGCGATTATCCCGATTTAAAAACTTTTAAACTGGAACAAAATTACCGTTCCACCAAAAATATTGTAAATGCAGCCAATAGTCTGATTGCAAAAAACAAAGACCAGATTTTTAAAGAGATATGGACAGATAATGATGAAGGCAACAAGATTAAAATTCTGAAAGCTGCAAGTGATAATGAAGAAGGTTCGTTGGTTGCCAATTCTATATTCGAGTTGAAGATGAATCATCAGCTGGCCAACAATGCTTTTGCCATATTGTACCGTACCAACGCACAATCACGTTCTATGGAAGAAGCCTTGCGGAAATTGAATATTCCTTATCGGATTTATGGTGGATTGTCTTTTTACAAACGCAAGGAAATTAAAGATTTACTGGCTTATTTCCGTCTGGTTATCAATCCCAATGATGAAGAAGCCATGCTTCGGATTATCAACTTCCCAACCCGTGGAATTGGCCAGACAACAATAGATCGTCTGCGAATTGCAGCTGATGAGAACAGCAAAACAATGTGGCAGATTATGGAAGCCCTGGAATACATTAAAATTGACATCAATCAGGGTACTAAAGCCAAAATAAATGATTTTGTTGCTAAAATAAAAAGTTACACCATTTTATTAAAAACTAAAAATGCCTATGAACTGGCAAAGAACATTGCCATCACTTCAGGAATAATGAAGGCTCTCAATGATGATGAAACACCCGAAGGTGTAAGTAGAATTGAAAATATAGAAGAATTGCTGAATGCCATCAAGGATTTTTCGGAATCAGAAGTCAATTTACTTAATTTTGACGAAGAAACCGGTGAAGCACCCAACAGTATCCGTAGCCTTGAGGAATTCATGATGGATATTGCTTTGTTAACCGATGCTGATAACGAAGGAGAAGATGATAACAACAAGGTTTCGCTTATGACGATACATGCAGCCAAGGGACTGGAATTTCCTTATGTATTTGTGGTTGGAATGGAAGAAAATTTATTCCCTTCCATTATGTCAGTCAGTTCAAGAGCCGATCTGGAAGAAGAACGCCGTTTATTTTATGTTGCCATTACCCGTGCCGAAATAAAACTCACATTATCTTATGCTGAAACCCGTTACCGTTGGGGAGATCTTAGTTTTGCAGAACCCAGTCGTTTCATTGAAGAAATTGATATAAAATACCTGGATTACCCTCAAAAAAATCCAACAATTAAAAAATCGTTCTACGAAGATAGTTTTACAAAAACAGGGATTAAGTCATCTCAACCCATTGATCAAACAAAGTTTAAGAAAATTATTCAACAAAATAATACAATATCAGTAAGTAATTCAACAGTTGTTGAAGACTTTGATAGTTTTCAAACCGGCATGGAAGTAGAACATGATCGTTTTGGCAGAGGAAAGATACTGCAACTTGAAGGTAGCGGAGCCAATAAAAAAGCCACTGTCCATTTCGAAAACATTGGATCGAAACAACTCTTGCTTAAATTTGCAAAGTTGAGGTTGATAGGTGATTAGACTATTTTCGATTAAACTAATTTATAAATCATTCTGGTATTAGTTGCTTATTCTAATATACTTCCGAAAAAAAAGGCTTACTGTAGATGGTTAACAACAACCAATATTATGTAGCAAAAAGAGGCTGCCTTTTCAGACAGCCTCTTTTTTAGTGTTTTACTTTTTAGGTTTTATTACTGTTGTTGGTTTTTTCGGTGTATTGTTTGCCGGTGTAGTAACTGGTTTTTTTGGTTTAACACCAGCCGGTTTCCCTTTTTTAGCATTCTTGTCTAAAATTGGTAATACGGGCAAAGTGGGTTTATATTCCTCAACAGGAGCAGGTATAGTTTCAATTGGAATTACTGGTTTTGTAAGGGTATCTATCGGCACAATATCCGGAGCCGGCTTAATCGTTGTATCAATAATAGGTAAAAGAATACTTGTATCAATAACAGGGTTCATTATCAATGTATCTGAGATCATTTTAACCGTATCGGGCGGTTTAATTTTATTAGTATCTTTAGCAGGGATCGTATCAACAATAACTGGTATTAGCTTATCGTATCTTGAACTCTTTTCCTCTTCAATAACCACTGCTTTCTGTTTTTCGTAACGATAACCTTGCTTGGTTTTTCCAATTAAGAAATTAAAGCCAAAATGTACTCCCAGGTTTTTCATATCTGCTGCATATAATGATGAAAAATGATCGCCAATCAGATAAAACTGAAAAGGTCCGAGGTTAAGATTAAAACCACCTCCGGGATTAAATATATTTCCGGCAACAAAAGTATTGCTCAATGTAATAGAAAACCATCTTCCGATATTACGGTTATAGGAAACACTAATCAAGGTATTTACAGACTGATTGGCAAAATCATTGCGCATAAGAAAGCCAAACCTGTCGTTTCGTGTCAGCGAAAAAGCAACACTGGTATATAACTTGGTCTTAAGAGGGGCTCTATAGGATGCACCAGTATAATCATTAATTCCAAGTGCTTCCTGTAAAGAATCAACTAAATTATTAATAACTGTTGTATCAATTTTCCCTCCAGGAAATGCCTGATTAATATCGAGTCCGCTGAACACAACTTCTCTGCCTGGATATTTGCTTCTATAATCTTTTATATTTGATTTCCAGGTGATAGCACCAAGATCAATGACACTAACACCAAAAGTCCATGTTTTATTCAATTGATATTGTGCACCAAAATCAAAAGCATAACCATTATTATCAGTGATATTAGATGGTTTTATCTCTTTTAGTTGTTTATCAAAGCTTTTTAAACTATCAAAAGGAGATGAAGTGTGAATTAAAATATCAGATGAAGCTGTCAGCGCATAAGTATTTGCATTAGTAGTCAGAAGAAGACTGGATTTTTCGGTATACACATTTACCAGACCGATTAAATATTTGAAACGCATACCAAGGGTTAACTTTTTACCAATTTCTCTTGAGAATCCCAACGCAATTTCGGTATAAACATTTAAACCTAATTTTGAGTCACTCAGATTAGCCGTTTTACCAATAAAAGGTTCATTCCCTTTCAGTATAAACGTCATAAAATCTTTGGTATAATTAAAATTAGTTGAAAACTTGGAAGCTGCACTTAATGTAAAATAACTGCGCCTTACCCTGAAACCCAATGCAAACAGCTGCTCTGAAATATCATAGGATAGTTTATTATCATCTCTAAGTGCTCCCAATAATTTTTCCTTATCTACATATAATGAATCATAAGGTGGATTAAGCGGACGACGGCTAAATACATCGTTGTAAGAGAAACTCCCGTTTTCAAGATTAAAACCAATGGATGAAATGGCGGGAATACCCAGATAGAATTTACAGTTGGGCAAGGTTGCAGGGTTTGAATAATTCGATTGAGGAATGTTATTCATAAAATAAATGGTATTTCCATCCTGAGCATTCACAGTATCCTGCAATAATCCTATGCAAAAAATCACAGCAAAAAATATAATTATTTTTCTCATACGATTTCCTCCTTATTATTTGGCATTGGTATTTATCTTAACTTTCATTCCTAGCTTAACATTCAGGTAATTAGCATTGGTGAGTTTAACATCCTGGTTCCCATTATTATAAGATGTAAGTTTACCTTTAATAATCAGTACTTTTGTATTCATACTCTGTATTTTTCTGATTCTGTCTTTTGAAATAACAACTTCAGTAAGTTTTGAAGTCGGGCTAACCACTAAATGAGTTGCAGGATCAACAATTCCTGAACGGATAACATTTTCACCACTCGTAATCATCGAATCAATAATCTGCTGGGAATAAGTAGCAAAATAAACCTGAACATTTGCATCTAAAGGAAAATTATTGCTCGTATTTATTTTAAAGGTAACCTCATCTGCATTCTTTATTTTATCAGCTAAATCAAACTCAATCGTATTCGAATGCACAAAACCATTTATTCTTCCTTCCAAAGGCAATTCCACATGTACTCCAACTCTGAATTTACTGGTATCCAGCACAAAATTAGTAGTAGTTGAAGGTGAAGTTGGTGAACCCGGATTTAATTTTCCGGAAACTTTAAAATTGATTTCAGTGGGAGATTTATTAATTGCAGTTACCAAAGAAGTATTTTGCTGAAAAGGTATCACAGTTTGTTTACTTTGTCCTATTTGCGCTATAGATGGATAATTAAGACCAACCGGATTCTGATTGGGGAAATTACTTACCATTACATTCCCATTCGGTGTTTTTGCCAAGATTGTATCAAAATGAATATCAATAGGTAAGCCATATGTATTGCCAATATCTGCACTTAGACCAACTTTAAAAAAACTGATGTATTGCAATAACTCCTGAATGTAATCCTGCGGGATTTTGATAGATTGCTGAACTGGAATATCATAGAATCCGATATAGCCTACCAGTTTATCATAAGAAATATTCTTCAAACTATCGTTTAATTGCATAATATATGGTGAAAGATTAGGATTTCCATCACCATAAACAAAATGTTCGTATTTAAATATCAATTCGTTGGGATGTCCGGGTGAATTATTAAACTTTATTTTACAACCGGATATATCGAACTCTTTATCTGTAATAAGAGTAGTAGCACCACCTGAATATGTGATTGGAATTTCAACTCTGAAAGATTGTCCGTTTGGGTAAGTAATATTAGGTGTAGTAAGTATAATTCTACCGTTATGATTGATAGTAGTGTTAAGATCTAAGTTTAAAATAGCAGTTTTTATAAACACACTGTCTAATCTTTGTCCTTTTGTGGGATCAGGCATAGTAAACGGAAATGGTTTGGTAATAGAATAATAGATCGTATCCGAGGCTGTTACAGCTGGAAAATTTAAACTGTTTGTATCGGTAAGTAAACCCTGAGATGGAATGGGAAATAAATCTTTAGCCATTGGAGAATCCATAATGGTATCATAAACTACTTTTAAGGAATTATCAGCTTCAGTCTGAATAAAACCGGATGTGTCTTTTAGCAGTTCTTTCAGTGTAATTGTGGAGTTTATAAAAGGAGCAGCAAAAGAAGGATCGTATTGATTAGCTGCAAGTTTATCAAATTCAAAATCACCTTCTTTTACACAAGAAAATAAAAAAACCATTAGTAATAAACCTGCAAAATAAAAATATTTTGTTTTCATCGTTACAGAAGAAAACCATGAACCTGGCGTTTTTTTCATCGATAAGAATTGTATTAAATTATTAATTTTTAGATTGCTACGAAACAAAAAAGTAAAAAAACAGGATTATTTTGGCTTAACTTCTTTTATTTCGTCGCGATAAGGCATTTTTTTGGCAGCTTTTTCTAAAATTAACTTCTCGAGATACAAGGTATTTTTATCTCCACTTGCAAAAATTGTATCGTAGTATTCCCAAAGTAATTTACCGTTTTTATCGAAAATAGCAACTCTTGAATCAAGGGTATTTCGCGGTTTTTCGTTGACAATCTGACTTGATTTATAAAAGAAAACAACCACTAAAGCATCTACTTCACAAAACTTTGCCAAATCTTCTTTACTGATTTTAGAAATATTGGAAAAATTGACATTGTTTTTTTCTAATACATTGTTTGTTTTTCTGACATCCTGAATTTCAACACTCATTTTTTCGTTCTGATTCTCATTCAAATTAACAGCAAAAAAATAATCCTGTAAAAACATGGATTCTCCTTCATGCAACTTATTCAGATCAGCAACAGTTAAATCACGGGGCATGCTTTTTGAATCCACAGTAATATCAATTGGAATAATCGCAATTTTTTTGTGAATCTTTTGATAAATGGTAAAATCGTTAATTTTAAAAATTGTAGATTGACTATACGCGCCTGTAATAAAGGCTGTTAAAAAAATAAATAAAAAT
>CAIUKU010000526.1 GCA_903899825.1 uncultured Bacteroidales bacterium
AAAAGCAGATAAAGCAAAAAATGAAAGATTTGATTACAATAATAGCGACAAATCATTTGCATTACTCAAACTTAAGCCTTTTCCTTTTAATCCCAATGAATTACAGCTAGATCAATGGAAACTTATAGGTTTAAGTGAAAAACAAGCAAAGGTTTTGATTAATTATCGGACAAAAGGAGGAAAATTTTATAAAAAAGAAGATTTCAAAAAGATATATTGTATCAGCAGCGAAGAATACAACATCCTTGAGCCTTTTCTAATAATTCCTGAAAAAGATTTAAAAAATCAGCAAAATATAAAATATGAAGCCAAAGTCAAGCCATTGTTTATTGTTGAAATTAATGCTGCAGATACCAACGATTTACAGGAAATAAAGGGCATAGGACCTTCTTTTGCACGAAGGATAGCTAATTACCGTGACAAATTGGGTGGTTTTGTAAAAAAAGAACAGTTATTAGAAGTGTTTGGAATGGATAGTATCAGATATGCTCAAATTCAGGCTTCTTTTACCATCAACACTTCAGCTATTCAAAAAATAAATATCAACAAAGCCACTATACAGGATTTTAAAAAGCATCCTTATTTCGATTATTACTTAGCCAAATCCATTGTAATGTATCGTACAAAAAATGGTAATTATCAATCGGTTATTGATGTTAAAAAAGCCAATCTGATTTATGATGATTTTTATAATAAAATATCTCCTTATCTAACAGTAGATTAATAAAATATAAGTATTATAGGAGAACTATTATTAAAATATTTTTTCTTTTTCAGGAAAAAATTAAATGAATTATCATATGTCTGTTCATTGGAAAATATTTATACTTTTGCCTATCATAATTTCAGTCATTTTTTTTTAAACAGAATAACTTAGAAACAAACAATGAATATCACTCAGGTAATAAAATCATTTTCAAAAAACTATTGGATGGCCTGCTCAATGGAGCTTTTTGAACGCTGGGCCTATTACGGAATGTTTGCTGTTCTGGCTTTGTATTTAACAGGATCTAAAGATACTGGCGCATTGGGTTTCACCCAAATCCAGAAAGGTCACATGATGGGTATTGTTACTTTTATCTTATATTTTCTTCCTGTTATCACTGGATCTATAGCCGATAAATTCGGTTATAAGAAAGTATTGTTTGTAGCTTATATCATCTTAACTTTAGGTTATTTCCTGATGGGGATGGTAACATCCTATACTTCTGTTTTTATCGTATTTTTGTTTGTAGCCTTAGGTGCTGCTTTGTTCAAGCCCGTTATTTCAGCAACGATTGCCCGCAATACCAACGAAACCAATTCATCAGTAGGCTTTGGAATTTTCTACATGGTTGTAAATATCGGTGCTTTTATAGGTCCCATATTTGCTTCAAAGTTAAGGGTCCACAGTTGGAATTACGTTTTTATTATTTCGTCAACGGTTATACTATTCAACCTTTTGTTACTAATTTTTTACAAAGAACCCAAACGTGAAAAGACCACAGATTCACTGATAAAAGTAATTGTAACTGTTTTTAGAAATATTTTTGAAGTCTTGAAAGACTTTAAGTTTGTGATTTTTCTATCTATTATAGTTGGTTTCTGGACAATGTATTGGCAACTTTTCTTTACCTTGCCAACCTTTATAGAACAATGGGTAGATACAAGTATTATATATAAAAACATTGCCACCCTCTCCCCTTTTCTGGCTTCTAAAATCGGAAATTCAGATGGAAGTATTTCTCCTGAGATGATTATCAATATAGATGCATTGTATATCATTTTATTTCAAATTGTAGTTTCAACTTTGGTAATGAAACTTAAACCCCTGAATTCAATGATAAGTGGTATATTGATCTGTTCCATCGGTTTAGGCTTATGGTTCGTTACTCAAAACGGGATGTATCTTTTTCTTTCTATCATGATATTTTCTTTTGGCGAAATGGCCAGTTCTCCCAAAATATCTGAATATATTGGACGAATTGCACCAAAAGAAAAAACAGCTTTATACATGGGTACTTCTTTCTTACCTTTGGCTGGAGGTAATTTTTTTGCCGGAATTTTATCAGGAAATGTATACACTCAAATGTCTGATAAAATAACTTTGCTTAAAACAGAAGTATCTGCTAGAGGGTTAAAAATACCTGAAATTTCGGATAGTTTTACACAGAACGATTATATCGAGCAAGCTTCACAAACAATGAGAATGAGTAAACAAGAACTTACACAATTTTTATGGGATACTTATCATCCTTCGAATATCTGGATGGTTTTTTCAGGTATAGGCGTGTTTACTGCTTTAATGTTGTTTTTATATGATAAACTTTTATTAAAATCAAAATAAATATATGATTATCTGGTAATTGAAATATTTTTTAATTGATATTTTTCTTATTCACTGTTCATCATTCTTATTTTTTAATTAATTTTTACTATTTTTGCAACCTATAAAGCATCACTCATGAAAGCAGTAATACTAGCCGCAGGAATTGCATCACGATTACGACCCCTAACTGATAATACTCCTAAATGTTTATTAAAAGTTGGAACTAAAAATATCTTAGAACTTAGCATTGATAATCTTTTGGTTAATAATATTACTGATATTGTAATAGTTACAGGTTACCTTGAACAACAAATAAAAGACTTTATGGCAACCACCTTTCCTCAACTTAAGGTAAACTATATTTACAATGAAGTGTATGACTCAACAAACAATATTTATTCGCTCTGGCTTGCCAAAGATGCATTGTTGGGAGATGAAATCTTACTGATGGACAGCGATATTATTTTTGACCCTAAGATTATTGCTGCATTGATAAATTCCGGATATGAAAATTGTCTGGCACTTAAACGCCATAAAGTGGGTGATGAAGAAATAAAGGTAAAAGCTGATATTAATGGCAGAGTACTTGAAATCAGTAAAATAGTCCCTGCTATCGATGCAATTGGTGAATCAATCGGTATTGAAAAATTTAGCAAATCTTCATTATACAAACTGTTTGAAGTGATTGATCATAAGGTTTTAGATGAAAAAATGGTAAATATCTTCTACGAAGTTGCATTTGAAGAAATGATAAAAGAAGGAGAAAATATTTATATAGTGGATACAACTGAGTATATTTGCATGGAAATTGATACTGCAGCTGACTTAAAAACAGCAGCAGATGAATTAATAAAATATAAATTTACAAACCAATAAAGTTTTATGACCGTAAGTTTATTAACAATGTCATTCGTTGGACTCATCGTTGGCTTTATTTTTTCGATGCCGATTGCAGGTCCAATCAGCATTTTGATAACATCTAAAGCTTTGAAAGGCGAAATGAAATATTGCACATTAGCTACCATTGGCGCTTCTTTTGCAGATTTTATCTATGTTTTTATAGCTGTTTTTGGATTAACAAAATTATATTCATTGTATAAACCAATTATCCCTTATGTTTTATTGGGTGGCGCTGTATTTTTATTGTATATTGGCTTTAAAATTGTAAAAACAAAACTCGATTTGGATAATATTGATTCGATAAGCCAACACCCGAAAAAAAAAATAAAAGAAAGAGGTGGATTCTGGACTGGTTTTATGCTTAATTTTCTTAATCCTACTCTTTTTATTGGCTGGTTAACTTCTTCATTTTTTGTGATTTCAATGGTGGCTTCCCTGGGTTTTAATACCGGAGGTTTAGATACCATGATTGACCAAAACGTACAACAAATCAATAATATTGAAGGCAAATCCATTGATACTAAAAAAACTATTTCCTATTTAAAGGTTGATACAACCAATGCTGCAATTATGCAGGAAATTCATAAAGAAAACAATGCCCGTTTACCTAATTACTTTCCATTAGTAATAAGTATTTGTTATGCATTCTTCTTAGCTTTAGGAAGTATTATTTGGTTTTACTATTTATCTTTTTTTCTTGTAAAATACCGAGCTAAACTGAATGTTAAAATTATGAACCGTGTAATTCAAGGTTTAGGTGTTGCGCTATGTTGCTTTGGAATATTTCTTGGATATACAGCAGTTAAAATGTTGATTTAATAATTTCAATATTTAACTGCAATATAATCCACCACGATTTCATTCACAAAAATCCATGCCTTCCCTCCTTTTCCAGGATGATTGTTGGGGCAATCGATTCTGTTTTTTGCAAAAAATCTTACATATCTTACCTTAATCGCTTTAAAATCTTTAGTAAATGTCTTTATTCCTGTTTCAGAATTCCAATCATTTATTTTGTTTTGATGAGTTGCTATTGTCTGAAAATGAATGCCATCAATTGATGTTTCAACACTCATTTCAGTAGGTTCAAATATCCATGATTTGGGAGTAGAAAGGTAATGAAGTTCTGTATGATGTATAGCTGTTATTTTTCCAAAATCAATTATTGCTGAAAAATCACTACCTTCAAATCCCAACCATGATTTGTCCATAAAATTTTTACTCCCTAATTCTCCATCAGTTAAACTTGAGGAACCTTTCGCATTGTATTTTTCACTTGCATTATACTTTAAAACAGGAATTACTTTATAAGACTGAGGTAGTTTAATTTTTGTTGTTCCGCTCAGTTGATCTTTATCAAAGAAAGCTATGGCTTTAAAAATTGAATCTTTTTTAAGCTGAATTTTTTGTGTAAAAACCGGAGATAAAATTGTTGGTGTATTTCCATTGGTTGTATAATGAACTTTTATTTTATCATTGTCTATTTCTGATTTCAAATCAATATTAACAATATTATGTAAATCATCAAAAGTATAAATAAATTCAGGAGATTTGATAACCTGAGGTTTATCTTTAATATCTATTACAATCACTGAGTTATATTGATCGGGAGCTTTTTCAGGTAAGGATATTTCAATATGAATGCCTTTCTTTTTAAACAATAATGATTTTTTTAGCTGATCTGATAATAAAAAAGCTTTAAACACTTCATTATTTAAATTATTTAAAACAATTTTTCTGTTCTTTGGCCATTCGAATAAATGAAGATACAAACGTGTACCTCCATCTATTTCTTTTTGAGTGCACCTCCCAAAGCTTAGCTGGTTAAATGGACTTGCTTTTGTTCCATAAATTGATTCTCCATTTATTTTTATCCAACTTCCAATTTCAGACAATCTGTCAATGCTCTCTTGAGGAAATAATCCTTCTGAGGTTGGTCCAACATTTAATAAATAATTCCCTCCTTTTGAAGCAATATCTGCAAGATTTTGGATCAGTTCTTTAGCAGATTTCCAGTTAGAATCAAATTTATTAAATCCCCAATGATCGTTCAAAGTCATACAACTTTCCCAATCTACTCCCGGCAAACCATTTTCAGGGATTTCCTGTTCCGGAGTTCCATAATCACCTAATGCATCCGGATTTGAATTTAACCCAGCCATACCATCACGATAACAATCAATACGATTATTGATTATCAAATCAGGTTTTATATTTTTTAAATATTCATATAAATCTTTTGCATAGTTATGGTTCCATGTTGTTTCCCATTCACCATCAAACCAAAGTAGGCTTATATCTCCGTAATTCGTAAGAATCTCTTTGAGTTCATTTTTAAGATAAATAAAATAATTGTTAAAGTCAGCAGCATCTGCAGGTCTTATCTCATTTTCCCAAATACGGCGAGGTAAATAATCAGGATGATGCCAATCCATAATTGAATGATACCAGCAAATTTTAATTCCATATTTCCGGCATGCATCAGCTAGTTCTTTCAATATATCTCTTTTAAAAGGAGTATTCATGACATCAAAATCAGTGTATTTTGAATCGAACAAACAAAAACCATCATGGTGTTTTGAAGTTAAGACGATGTAATTCATTCCGGCATCTTTAGCATACTTTACCCATACTTCAGCATTGAACAATAGCGGATTAAATTGAGACAGTAATTTTTCATATTCAGCTAAGGGTATTTTTGCAGTTTCTCTTATCCATTCTGCATGATTATTTTCTCCTTTCCATTGCCCTGCAGGAATAGTATAAAGCCCCCAATGGATAAACATTCCAAACCGGGCATTTCGCCACCATTCCATTCTTTTATCTTTTTCTTCAATGGTTTTATTGTTTTCTTGTGAAAATGCTGCTGATAATACAATAAGCAAAAGCATTAAAAAAATAGTTATCTTAAACTTCATGGTTATGATATAAATGTAATTAAT